>PMIJ01000209.1 GCA_003157015.1 Bacteroidales bacterium | reverse complement strand
TTAATTATTTACGGAAGAAAAAGACAAAAAAGAAAAATTGAAGAACTTTCACAGAGAGTCACGGAGAAGCACAGAGGGCCACAGAGAATAAAATGAATCTGTGCAACTCTGTGAAAACTCAGTGCAACTCTGTGTTAGTTCTTAGACAAAATGAAAAAAAGACAATTTTCCATCTTTAAGTTTTTGAATTATGCAAAATAGTTGTACTTTTGCGAGCCAAAATCATTTATTTAATAAACAAATAATTACTATGTTAAATCAGTACGAAACCGTTTTCATTGCAACTCCCGTTTTATCTGAGAACCAGATGAAGGAAGCGGTTCAAAAATTCAAGAAGGTTATTACCGACAACAGCGGTGAGATCGTTCATGAAGAGAACTGGGGTCTAAAGAAACTGGCCTATCCGATCCAGAAAAAGTCGACTGGCTTTTATTACCTGGTTGAATTCAAAGGCACAGGCGATCTAATTGAAAAGCTTGAAGTCCAATATCGAAGAGATGAAAGGATTATCAGGTTTTTAACTTTCAGGATGGAAAAATTTGCCGTCGAATATGCAGAGAAGAAGAGAAAACAGAAAGAATCAGGTAAATCAAAGGAGGAATAGAATATGGCACAGAACGAATCGGAAATCAGATATTTGACTCCGCCAACTGTTGAGATCAAGAAGAAGAAATACTGCAGGTTCAAGAAAAACAGGATCCGTTATATCGATTATAAAGATCCGGAATTTCTTAAGAAGTTTCTGAATGACCAGGGTAAAATTCTGCCACGCAGAATAACCGGCACTTCACTTAAATATCAGAGGAAAGTGGCAAAAGCCGTCAAAAGAGCCAGGCACATTGCTCTTCTTCCTTATGTTACTGACTTGTTAAAATAAGGAGGACGCTATATGGAAATTATATTATTACAAGACGTCAACAAGCTTGGTCAGAAAGATGATCTGGTGAATGTTAAAGCCGGCTACGGTAGAAATTTTCTGATCCCCAGAGGTTTTGCATTAGCAGCAACACCATCAGCAAAAAAGATGCACACTGAGAACCTCAGGCAGAGAGCTCATAAGGAGGAGAAGATAAAGATTGCAGCACAGGAGATTGCCGGAAAAATGGCCGGTTTAAAAGTCATTGTGGGCGCAAAAACAAGTACTTCAGGTAAAATATTCGGATCAGTAAACACAATACAGATAGCTGAATCACTGAAGGAAAAAGGATTTGATATTGACCGAAAAAACATCACTCTTCCGGAAGATCAGATAAAGGAAGTTGGAAATTATAAAGCTGTAATCAAACTACACAGAGATGTAAAAGTTGAGATTGAGTTTGAGATCCAGGGAGAATAAAAAATCCTTGATATTTATATGTAGAGACGCCCAAGTTGGGCGTCTCTACTATTTTTAATGCAAATCATAGCATTGCGTGACACCCAAATCGGATGTCTCTACTTGCCAAATGCATCTTAATCTTAATAAGAATCGTGGAAGTCTTTCCTGCGCTCATATTTCAGATCGCCTAACACAGCTGCCTTAACTTTAATCATAAAGTTCCAGCTTTGCAAAGTTCCGTTGGGGACCCAGTTAAAGCTCATATCCCAGCAATGAAGATCACGGGTTATCCCGATATTTGTCATGGTTATTTTTTTGGCATTGAAGTCGTAACCGCTCTGGAAAGTGGCTGACATCTTTTTAGTAAGTGTAACACTTCCTCTGAATGAAACAGTCTGATCAAGCGTTGATTTAAATATGGTAGGAGCATAATTGAGATTGTAACTCAGATTGAATGTCCATGGCATATCAAAAACAGGATAGCCATAGGCATCTTTTGGTCCGGCCGCTCCGGTTGTTGCTTGTTTCTGAGAATCCTGAGCCGGCATTCCTGAGCTTCCCTGCATACCCTGATAGGTTGAATTCTGTGAAGTATTTGAGCCCGTACCATTCTTATTCTTGTTTTTCTTCAATAAATCGCTAAGGCTGAGATCAACACTTGTGCTGAAATTGGTGAGCCTCATAAGTTTATGGCTTTGATCCCATAAGAACTCACCTATAGCAGCTCCTGTAGTAGGATTAGTCCCATAAAGACTAAAACTGCTGTTTGCAGAAATATTTATATTATTCATAAGAGTAGTCCTGAATTGCATAGCTATAGGCGCCCATCTCAACGAATCTGCGAAAATATTATATGCTGTGCTAATATTGAAATTATCTATAAGCTTAATCTTTTTCGGCTTTCCAGTAGTGTCGTTTTTCTCAAAGACTTTGGCTTCAACAATGTTGACCAGGCTAAATGTCACATTACCGCTTTTTGAGGAAAGAGAAGGAGTACCATAAATATTGCCTTCAAATATTGAATACTGACCTTGAAGTGCATATGGAAGCGGAACCTGCACCTGCCGGTACATTTTTGAGCTGAGACCTGCAAAAGAGGGAGTAAAACTGAAACCTACGGAAGGCTTTATCACATGACGGATTGACTGCAACCGGAAATCAGGACTTTTGCCGGAAAAATCATACATTCCGTATATCTGAGGGTTATAACTTGCACTGATCGTCGGATTGACTGCCTGCCCGTAAAACAACCCTCGTAAAGTATCGAGAACCACCGTAGGCTGAGTTCTGTTGAGTGACGGATTAAAATAATTCTGTTCATATGTTTTTGATATCTTCTGGGTGTACAAAACACCTGAATAGGTCAATGAGGGAGAGATTGAAAAATTTTTGAAAGGACGGATCTGGAGACTTAAGGGAATGCTCTGCTCGAATCCATTTTGCATATGCTTCCAGACTTGGGATGTAAACAGGAGAGTATCTTTCGTCTGAATCTGATTATCCATCGATGCGGAATATGAAAGTTGGATTTCTTCATACCATTTAGATGTCCCAGTGCTGTTTTTCGATTTAAACGGATAAATTCTTCCCATATTAAAACTGGCTTTCGGCAGATTGAGGCTCACAGATTTATCACTGACATTCTGACTCTGATAGGCGCCTATGGAAAAGTTAAAAGGCGTACCTTCCCACGACTTGGAATAATTTACACTTGACTGCCTCGTAGTTGTAACATGGTCATTTACATTATAACTGTTGTTTTTATCATATGCAGGAGAACTCATATCGACGCTGGCAGAGAATGTTGATCCGGGCGATGATTTTGCATCCTGCGTAAACATCCAGTCAATCTTGTAGTTTTTAGATTCTGAAAAATCCTGAAGTCCCTGGTGTCCCGATATATTATCTGCCCAGCTAAACGAAAAGTTGCCGCTATATTTATAAAGTTTTTTATAACTGGTCCGTGCGGTCCCTAACCATGATCCATTTGCCCATACGCTACCAGTAAGCATAAGGTCGAAGTAATCGCTTATTGCAAAATAATATCCCCCGTCGGTCAATGCAAAACCACGTACCCGTTCCTCTCCGTAGCGAGGAATAATTAATCCCGATGCTGCGCTTTTTGTCTGTATCGGGAAAAAACCAAAAGGGATGACCAGAGGCAGGGGGATTCCTTCAAGTACGAGGTTCCCAGGTCCTGAAATAATTTTTTTCCCTGGATAAACTTTTGCTTTTGGAAGGTTTATGTAAAAATGAGGAGTGTCGGCATCACAGGTGGAATATGTACTTTTGAATATATTTGATGTGCCATCCTCAAGAAGTTTGGTGAACTGGCTGTGCAAAAGGCCCGCATCCTGTTTAGTTATAATGTTCTTGATAAGAGCTTTCTTGGTTTTAAAGTTGTAAGTAAGTTCATCCGAATCAAACTGGTTGCTTCCCTGTTTAAAAGCCGGTTTACCATTGACCTTACCCGTTGTATCCTTTCTCCCTATGGCGAACAAGAGATTCGTTTTCATATCGATTACAATCGAATCGGCTTTGATTTCCAGGTCACCGTAATCAATTACTGCATTCTTAACAAGAATAAACTTTTTGTTTATTATGTCTCTCTTTATTAAGTCTGCAGATTTGTACGTAATCTTTGAATCGACGGCACTTGTTGATGTTTTGCGAACTTTCGTCGAAGAAGTGTCAGTTGTGATTGTGTCTTTCTTTATCAGCAAGGTATCTCTAACCGATTTGCTTTCCTGAGATAACAGAGAAAAAGATTGGACCAGAAGAAGGAACAATATAACTAACCGCTTTTCTTTAAAAAAATACAACTTAAATACTATTTTTGTATAGTTTTTTGTGATATGGGGTGCCAGCGCAAAACTAACTAAAAAACATTAACGAAAAATGTGTACAGGAATTAAAAACGGCAAAGATCATACCTTTAATATATGTAATACAATATTGTTTTTTCTTTTTATTATAATTCCAACTGTTTCATCTTCTGCAAACGGGATCAATAATGAAAAAAACAGGGTGATAGTAATTGATCCTGGTCATGGAGGAAGAGATCCCGGGGCATTAGGATCGATGAGTCGCGAGAAGGATATTACTCTGGCAATTGCGCTCAAAACAGGAGAATATATTCAGCAAAATATAAAGAACGTAACAGTTATCTACACCAGGAAGGATGACTCATATGTTGACCTTTATGACAGGCCGAAGATTGCCAATAAAGCTAATGCTGACCTTTTTATTTCAATTCATGCCAACTGGGCAGACTCCAAAAAAGTTGTTGGGGCCGAAACTTATGTTATGGGACATGCAAAAGATCAGGCAAATCTGGAGGTGGCCATGAACGAGAATTCAGTTATGCTTCTTGAAGATGACTATTCAACCAAGTATGAAGGTTTTGATCCGAAATCATCTGAATCATACATTATGTTTTCCCTCACCCAGAAAGTTTTCCAGGAACAGAGTACCGATCTGGCCACAAAAATTCAACAACAATTCAGAGAGAGGGTTAACAGGAATGACCGTGATGTTAAACAGGCCGGTTTCTGGGTCTTGTATCATACCAAAATGCCTAGCGTGCTCGTTGAAACGGGTTTTATAACTAGTCCGGAGGAAGAGAAGTATCTTAATTCAAAAGAGGGACAGGATTATCTTGCATCTTCGATATTCAGGGCCTGTAAGGACTATTTCAATGAGATCGACAGTAAGAGCAGTATTGCATCGGCCAGAAACGATAATTCTGATCAGAAAACCGATACAATGGCAAATGTAAGGCTACGGAGCAGTGATATATATTTCATGGTCCAGGTTACAACTTCCATCTCAAGGACTGAAATAAAACCTGAAAATTTCAGTGGTCTAAAAGATATATCGGAAATACAAGCAAATGACCGGTTCAAATATGCAGCGGGCAGTTTTGAAGATTATTCTGAGGCTGTCAGTTACAGGAAAAAAATTGAAGCAGTTTATCCTGATGCATTTGTAATTGCAGTAAAAGACAACAAAATATTACCTTTACAACAGGCTTTGGAACAAAAACGGAAAACACAAAAAGACTATTAGATGAAAAAGATCTCGAATGAAGTAAAAGTTGGTGCAACAGCATTACTGACTATCCTTGTTTTTGTATGGCTATTTAATTTTCTAAAAGGAAAGGACTTTTTAAAAAGCACAGCAGTTTATTATACTATATATGATAAGGTAGGCGGGCTTGCAGAATCAAGCCCTGTTGAAATCAATGGCTATAAGGTGGGTGTTGTAAGGTCTTTAGATTTTATTGATGCCACAAGCGGCAGACTTCTGGTAGTATTTTCAGTGAAAAAGAACTTCAAGCTTCCCAAAAATACCGTTGCGGAAATAGTACCCATTTCGCTTTTAGGAGGAATGAAAGTACAATTCGTTTATGGCAAGGGCCCAGGAACTTACAAAGACGGAGATACCATTCCGGGAAGGCTCGCTGAATCACTGATAGATAAAATTGATACTGAAATTTTACCGGTGAAGGAAAAATTATCAAATCTCATCACGGTCCTCGACTCTGTAATCGCTTCAGTGGATGAGATAATGGATCCTGAATTTAAAAGAGAGTTTAAACAAACTGTTGCCCACCTGAACAATACAACTTCTAGCCTTGATAAAGTACTGGGTTCCAAGGAAAAAGAGCTTGCTGCCATTGTTGACAATATAAATAAATTCACCAGCATGTTAGCTGATAATTCAGGAAAAATGAACAAGACTTTCACCAACCTTGAGACTATGTCAGATTCCCTGAAAGCATCTGACATTTCTGCTGCTGTTTCAAACCTTAAGGCAAGTCTTGAAAAAGCTTCCAAACTTATGGAAAACCTGAATCAGGGAAAAGGAAGCGCCGGTCAGTTTCTAACAAATGACACTCTTTATGCAAATTTGTCAGGCAGCCTTGAGAGCTTAAATCTTCTTTTAAAGGATATGAAAGCCAATCCAAAAAGATATGTGCATTTTTCAATCTTCGGTAAAAAGAATGCACCTTCTAAATAAATTTTATATAAAAATCAGATAATCTTACTCTTAAAAAATCTGTCAGAATCAAGAGCAAAATAGTACTCATTTTATTAATGCCAGGTTGAATTTTGAGCAACAATCCATAATGAATTGTATCACACTGATAAACCAATAGTAATAATAATAACTACATGATATTCTGTGTTTTAATTAATTCAAAAAAAAATTCACCTATAAGTTGTTGATGGTTAAAAACATATACTTTTTTTGAGAAAGTCAAGCAAAAAAAATTTTTTTTATTAGTTTTTTTTTTACAAATATTGCTACGTGAATCGGTTTGATTCTAACCTTGAAAAAATTTAAAAAAAACCAACTTAAATGAATAAGTCACATAATGACGTTTGGAATAATTGTCTGCAAATAATAAGAGACATAATTCCATCCATCAGTTACAAGACCTGGTTTGAACCGATAATTCCTTTAAAACTAGAAAACAATGTTCTGACCATTCAAGTGCCAAGTCCTTTTTTTTATGAGTATCTTGAAGAGCAGTATATTGATATTCTAAGGAAAACCCTAAGGAGGGAAATTGGTGCTGAAGCCAAGCTCGAGTACAATGTCGTTATGGAGAATAATACTTTTTCAGACGGGAAACCATATACTGTTAGATATCCCTCAAGAAATAAAACAGATCTCAATAATAAACCTGTTCAGGTTCCATTCGACGTCACCCAGCCATCCATAAAAAACCCCTTCGTAATCCCCGGTATTAAAAAAGTGCATTTTGACCCTAAGCTCAATCCGGATTACAATTTTAACAATTATATAGAGGGCGAATGCAACAGGCTGGCAAGATCAGCCGGTATTGCAGTTGGCAATAATCCTGGCGGGACTGCATTTAATCCCCTGATGATATACGGTGACTCCGGACTTGGAAAGACTCATCTTGCACAGGCTATCGGCATACTGGTTAAAGAGAAACATCCCGATAAAACCGTGCTTTACGTAAATGCAAATAAATTCCAGACCCAGTTTGTAGAGTCAGTCAGAAATAATAATAAGAATGACTTCCTTCATTTCTACCAGATGATTGATGTACTCATCCTCGATGATGTACATGAATTTGCTGGAAAAGAAAAAACCCAGGATACCTTCTTTCATATCTTTAATCATCTGCATCAATCTGGAAAACAATTGATTCTCACATGCGACAGGCCACCCGTTGAGCTGCAGGGAATGGAACAGAGACTCCTTTCGAGATTTAAATGGGGACTTCAGGCTGATCTTCAGAGGCCCGACTACGAAACACGGCTGGCGATCCTGAAAAAGAAAGCTTATAATGACGGCATTGAGTTACCAGATGAGATATTTGAATTTCTTGCAATTAACATTTCTAACAATATTCGCGAGCTTGAGGCAGTACTGATATCCCTGTATGCACAGTCAACACTGAACAGAAAAGAAATCACACTGGATCTGGCAAGACTTATGGTTGAAAAGCTTATAAGCACTTCTAAACGGGAAATAACAATTGAGTATATTCAGAAAATTGTTTGTGATTATTATAAAATACCAATTGAGCTTATCCAGGGAAAGACCAGAAAGAGAGAGATTGTGCAGGCACGGCAGGTATCAATGTATTTTTCCAAAAGCCTTACAAAAGCATCTCTTGCAAGTATAGGGTCTCACATCGGAGGGAAAGACCATGCAACTGTTCTTCATGCGTGCAAGACAGTAAATAACCTTATTGACACCGATAAACATTTCAGAAACCAGATTAACGAAATTGAGAAAAAATTAAAAGTTTAATATTGGACACTATAAATTTTACAGAAAAGTTCTATGAAAAATATGGGAACAGGAGCGAAAAACCTGTTCTTTTTTTTTCCCCGGGAAGAGTTAATCTAATCGGCGAACATACAGATTATAATGGCGGATTTGTTTTTCCATGCGCTTTAATTTACGGAACATATCTATTAATAAGAAAGATAAAATCCAATACCCTTAAATTCAGCACAATAAACTTCAATGAAGATTACCAAACCGAGCTCAAAGAACTGTTCTTGAATACTGGAAAGAAATGGATAAATTATCCTCTGGGTGTGATCAATGAATTCATTAAAAAGGGATTTAAATTATCAGGTCTTGAATTTCTCTATTTCGGTGATGTGCCAAATGAAGCGGGTCTCTCCTCGTCAGCATCTATTGAAATGGTGACAGCCGTTGCTCTGAATGAATTCTTGAGTGCATCTCTCGATATGCTTGAAATGGTAAAAATGAGTCAAAAAGCTGAAAATGAATTCGTCGGCATGAACTGTGGTATAATGGATCAGTTTGCCGTCGCATTCGGTAAGAAAGATCATGCTATCTTCCTGAACTGCGATTCATTATTATATGAAAACGTTCCATTTATCCTCACTGATTGTTCGCTGATAATTACAAATACTAACAAGAGAAGAGGTCTTACCGACTCAATATACAATGAACGGCGCAGCGAGTGTGATAAAGCTGTTGAACTGCTTCAGGCATATAAACCCATCCGCAACTTAAGCGAGCTAAATACTGAAGACATTAATATTCTGGAAAAATATATTAAGGATCCGATCATCAGGAAAAGGGCAAAACACGTCATTAGCGAAAACGGAAGAGTAATTGAAGCCGTTGGTGTTTTGAAAAACGACAATATCATTCGTTTTGGGCAACTTATGAATCAATCGCACGATTCCCTGAAGGATGATTATGAAGTCACCGGTACAGAACTTGATACACTTGTTTATGAGGGAAGAAAACTTCCTGGTGTTCTAGGTACGCGTATGACAGGTTTCGGATTCGGTGGCTGTACTATCAGTATTGTCAGAAAAGCTGATTCTGCAAAATTTATGACCTCGCTTTCAGCTATATATCAGAAAAAGACCGGTCTGGTGCCTGATTTCTATCAGCCGGAGATTGGCGATGGGGCCAGGAGAATAATATAACCACAATCTAACTCTCTCCTCCTTTTGAAGGAGGAGTACTACGCCAAAGGCGTGGGGAGGTGGTTGATTAAAAAAAACCAACCACCCCGTCATGTTCTGACGGCCATGACACCCCTCCTTCAAAAAGGAGGGGAGACTTTATACTACTGGACTTTAATGTTTAGATCTAAATCTCTCACTGTCAATATCTTTAACACATCTGAAACCAACAGTTGCGCTTCTGTCGAAGCCGGGCGATACCATTAGCAGCATCTGAGTTTTACTGAGAGCCTGAGGTCCCCCCTGGATATACCACCCGCTGGATTCTGGTTTATAATAGCTTCCTCCCCTGATTACATTAAAATAATTTGTCCCATTGAAATACAAATCGTTTGTCATCTGCCATACATTGCCTATCATATCAAATACACCGAAAGGACTTTGACCTTTTGAAAATGCATCAACAGGAGTCGGTCTGTCAAATGAGTTGTTGCAATATGTACCATGAAATTCATTACCCCACGGCCATTCCCGTTTCTCAGGTCCCTGAGCCGCAAGTTGCCATTCTGCCTGTGTAGGGAGTCGTTTTTGTGCCCATTTTGAATATGCAACCATGTCTTCATAACTGACATAAACAACCGGATACTTTTCCTGGCCCTGCCTGAACATTCCTGATTCCCAATGTCTTAAATATCTTGAAGTATCCTGCGGACTGTAACCGGAATTCGTAAGAAATTCATAATACTGCTCATTTGTAACCGGGTATTTATCAATCAGAAAACTGTCAATTTTTACAATGTTGCCATTTATTTCAGGATAAGGAATAAAATCGTCACTTGCCGTTACAGTATATGAAAAGTCTGTACCTGCAACCAGAACCATGTCAGTAGGAATGTTTGGAGCTTTGACGGTATGGTTAACTTTACTGATAAGCCAAGGCTTCCCTCCTTTCAATAACAAAACATCTTCATCTTTTAATAGCTTGTTTTCAATTAATTGCAATACGATTTTACCCTCATAAAAACCAAATATATCTTTAACCCTAATTGCAGTGTCGTTCAATATTCTGAACTCTTTATAAAATGTCTGATATGATGGATCACCTTTCCAGATAAATACTTTTCCTGATCCTGTGACGGAGATTTTAATTGAATCCCCTTCAAGCCGGGACCTGATAAGACCCGGTAATCCGGCAATACAATCAACAGATCCCTCTTTTCTCGTACCTGACCAGGACTCCTGCCAACCAGTGGCATAAGCTGAAAGGAATATTTTACCTCTTTCATAAACTGGTATGATATTTTCGTGGTTCCATAATGAGATAAAGTGTTTTCCTGCAGTATCACTTATTTCAAAAAGTTTTCCATTTACACCTTCTGGTCTCATGTTGAGAACAGTATAAACAGTTTTTTCTCCTGATTTCCAGCGGTTTACATAAATCTTATCAAGCGTTGTTCCGATCATTGGAGTCCAG
Source organism: Bacteroidales bacterium (assembly GCA_003157015.1). Taxonomy (GTDB): domain Bacteria; phylum Bacteroidota; class Bacteroidia; order Bacteroidales; family VadinHA17; genus LD21. The sequence continues at coordinate 9,789 of PMIJ01000209.1, read as the reverse complement.
TCATTATCAAGAAAAGCGTCGTTATTCTGCCGGAGGATGAATGTTGTCCGCGACAGAAACCTAAGATCATTTGCATAATTTTCATCTCTTCCTCCGGGTCGGAACAGATTCAATTCTGTACCATAGCCGTTAAATAAAGAAATAGCTATTTCGCGGTGAATTATATCCTCTCCAACATCACAGACTCTGAAAATTGAAAAATCAGGTTTTATTAACTTATTAAGATTCAGTTCCGGACTGAGGAAAATAGCATTATGAACGCGTCCTGAAATGATGCCTGGCATGTCAGCCGGTACAGCCATACCCTCGGAGTACATCACCACCCCTTTTCTGACGCTATCGGCCGCTGCTTGTAATTCAAAGCTTGAACTGCCCCTGGTATCGAGAACCACACCATCGGCTTCCGTTTCGCTAATAAGCCTTGCCATCCCCTTTAAATGATCTTCTTTTCTCGTGCTGTTATCCCAAGGATTATATGCAATAAAAAAACGTGTACCCGATGTTCGTGACATTTTTGCAAAACTCCTCAATTGTGCTGTTCCACCATGAATATCCCTGTACAGATCCCATTGGTTACGTTGGTCAAGGCCAAGTCTTGGCCATGTAGGCCAGATTCCAAAAACGTCAATGTTCCCGAATAGTTCCATTCCCTGTTTAAGTTCTTCCGGATAAGTATACTTTCCCGTGAGCCTGTCATAAAATTCTCTGTCCCATGCCATTTGAAGAATAATAAGGTAACTATTCTTTATCCAGGCCAGATCATTTCTTTTATATAATGAATTATTAAATGCTTCAAGATCAAACAGATATCTGTCTCTAAACATCTGACGGAGCCCGTTTTGCCATTCACCCCTGAAAACTTCTGCATTGAGCGAGTAATAAACTTTTGCTTTTGGTGGCAATACAGTTGCATATCGTTTTTTTAATCCGTCAATAATCTTTGTACGGCGTATTACTGAACAAACTGAATATCCGTTTCCGGTAAAAAAGGAGGAATATCCAAGTTCCCAGGCATTATCAGGCAGTATGACTCTGACAGGCTGAAACCCGGGACGAAATAAATACGCCCTGGCCAGATCAGACGGCCCTCTTCCGGTTATATAAACTGAAGCTGAATCTTCGCCAAATGGCACAACATTGCTTATAGTTACAGTATCATTCCCTTTGTTCTCAAATGCCAATTCACCTTTCCATCCTGAAGAATAATGACCTGATGATCCAAAGGTCACAGAAATACTCCCAAAATTCTGAGTATACAGATCGGTTGTCAGTATAGCTTCAACTTCTCCGGAAAAGTGCAGCCTGTCATTAAGAAGAAAGCTGAAGAGAGGTCTGCTCCGTGACAAAATAATTGAGGTGCTGTCTGAAAGAATCAGCTTGTCTGATTTCAGATATCCGGCTTTTTCCAGCTTCAAATTATAAAGTACCTGTGAGTAACCTGATAATTCCAGAATAAGAATGGCAAGGAGCGATATAAATATTGCTTTTGAAGTTTGCTTCATTTTTGTACAGGTTTAATGTGTCAATTTTCAAAATCAATTATTAATAATCAGTAACATTTTCGATATTAATTCGTACAAAAGCTAAATTATAAAATGCAATTTATAACATACAAATCACATAAAAAACTGGTGTCGTCAATTAGACTAAAAACAGTGTTACAGATAATTGGATCAATTTTTTCCTTTTAGATAAAATAGTTGTATATTTAGGGATATTCAAAATCAGATAGGGTAATGTCTAAAATAATTAAAATACTGAATTATAGTTTTATTCTTATTTTAATTGTACTGTTTACCAGCTGTGCTCCCTCAAAAAAGAATCCATATTACGAAAAGAGGAAGAAAAGTTCCCAGGTAAATGCATCACAACTCGGAAGAAACAGGTACTACTTTTCATCAGCTTATCAGAAGAAGCTGAATAAGGCTTTTAAACCAAAATAGAAAAGTGCCTTTTCATTCATCACACAATATACTCAATCCATCATAAGCAAGCATCATTTCAGGGGGTAACTCCTTTGAAACCTCTTTATATAAACCCATTTGATGACTGATATGAGTAATAAAAGCCTTTTTGGGGGATACTTCTCTGACAAAATCCATAGCTTCCCTCAGGCTGAAATGAGAAATGTGCTTTTCCTTTCTCAGTGCATTAATTACAAGATATTTTACCCCATAAAGTTTCTCCTTACTCTCTTCCGGGACATAATTTGAATCTGTTATATACGCAAAATTTCCGATTCTGAAACCATAAACAGGCAAACGGTAATGGAACACTCTGACTGGCAATATCTCCATTTTCCCTATATTAAATCCTTGTTCAGGAACGGGATTTAGTCTCATTTTGGGAATGCCGGGATACTGATATTCTGAAAATACATAGGAATATTCTCTTTTAATTACCTTCTGAACTCTCTCCTCACAAAATATATCAATGGCATCCTGACTTTTATAGTTGAATGCTCTGACATCGTCCAATCCTGAAATATGATCTTTGTGTTCATGCGTCAGAATAATAGCATCGAGCCTCGTAACATGTTCCCTGAGCATCTGCTGCCGAAAATCAGGACCAGCGTCAATAACCAGGTTGACATCGTCAGTTTCCAGAAGAACAGAGGTTCTGAGTCGTTTGTCGTGCAGATCAGAAGAAAGGCACGTACTGCAGTCGCAGGCGATTACAGGGACTCCCTGCGATGTTCCGGTTCCGAGGAATGTTATTTTCACAATAGAAATATTTCCTGACAAACCTATATTAAAAATCAGTAACAGACAACAGGTTTGGCATTTTTTGTAAATACTATAGCAAGCAGTAAATTTATTATATTTGAGTAAACAATTTCATAAAAGTGAAAGGAAGGATTTATCTGATACCTGTGACTTTGGGAGGAGATGACTTTCTTTCTGTAATCCCAGAAAAAGTTATTGGCATTACCCGACAATTGCGATATTTTGTGGTTGAAGACATCAGGAGTGCCAGAAGGTTTTTACGGCTTATTGACAGAGAGTTTCCAATAAACGATTCTGTATTCTATGAACTAAACGAACACACTTTTGAATCAGATATCGAACATTATATTGAACCTGCCCTGAACGGTTCTGATATCGGAGTTATAAGTGAAGCCGGACTCCCTGGTATTGCTGATCCCGGAGCAGGAATAATAGCCCTGGCGCATCAGAAAGGGATCAAAGTGACTCCATTATCCGGACCTTCCTCAATAATATTGGCTTTGATATCTTCGGGCCTTAACGGACAAAATTTTACATTTAACGGGTATCTGCCTGTAAAGCCTGCAGAACGATCTGCAAAACTAAGCGAACTTGAAAAAAAGGCCGGAGAAGGATTTGCGCAGATATTTATGGAAACTCCATACCGCAATCAATCGATGGTAGAGTCAATTCTTGCGACATGTCGTAACGATACATTACTCTGCATTGCAGCCGACATAACCCTGCCGACTGAGTCGATAAGAACGATGAGGATTTCAGATTGGAAAAAAAGCCTGCCATTATTGAATAACAAGCTTGTGGTTTATGTAATGCAATGATATTATTTTCCTGGACCGGGAATGACTTTAACCAGTTGAACATCGTATAATAAAGGGGTATAACCCGGAATAGTATAATAACCGGAAGTGCCATAAGCAAGTTTTGATGGGATAAGTAAAGTTGCCTTCCCTCCTTCATTCATATACGAGATCCCTTCATCAAACCCTGCTATAATTTGTCCTTCAGATAATTCGAAAATAAGGTCTGCCCCGCCTGCATTAGTATCAAATACGTTGCCGTTCAGGTATTTTCCTGTATACACAACATGGCAAGTATCACCTTTTACTGGTGCACGACCAGTTCCTGTAAGTACATTCATATAATATAAGCCACTGGGTTCCAGCTTAAAAGTATCAGTGGGGTTACTACTAAGGTAATTCGCTATTGATTCGGTCTCAGCTTTTTCGTATTTTCTGGCCGGATCGCACGATCCAAGTGATATTAAGGCAATAGCTACAAAAAACAAAAGAATTGATTGATTGTGCTTTTTAATCATAGACATAGTTTTAAATAATTTCAATAAATTCTAAACGTAACGCTGGCCTAAATATTATTTAGGCTGCAAGATATTAACATTATATACAATTACGGCTCTGGACGGGATCATTTTTCGGTCACCTACAAAGCCATATGCCAAAAAAGGAGGAATAATGAATATTGCTTCGGCTCCGGGTTTCAGTAATTTCAGACCTTCATTCAAACCAGGTTCTATTTCACTTCTTCCAAGGATGATTTCCTTTGGACCCAGATCTTTGGATGAGTAGCATCTTGTGCCATCAAGAAGTGAACATTCATAGTCCATTACAATTTTATCGTTGTTTTTAAATACATTTCCTGATCCTTCCCTGATTATATGATACCAAAGTCCCGTAGGAGATTCATTCATTTTGAGGTTTTTGCGTTCAATATAATTTTTTATTCTTTCCCTGTCTTTCCTTATAAGATATTTGTTAAGATCAGCCATTTCATTTTTTCCGGGTTTAGAGTTAATGTTGGCATTCCCCGGTTTTTCCCTGCATGAAACGAGGAAAACTGCTAACGCGAGAACCATAATATTTCCAAATTCAGGCCAGTTATGACTGATTTTCAAATCTCCAGACATTTTCTTTCAGAACTTTAAGAAAATAAGCAATAGTATTGTCGAGAGTATCGTTAAACTCCCCTCCGGAAGCATTCATGTGGCCTCCGCCTGAAAAATATAATGACGCAAATTCATTAGACGGGAATTGACCCTTTGAACGGAATGAGAGCTTTATGAAATTGTCTTTTTCAATGAATAACGCAGAGAAATTAATTCCTTTAATTGACAATGGCATATTTACAAATCCCTCTGTATCACCCTTTACGTGGTTATATTCCTTTAAATCGTTTTTTGAAAGGTATATGTATGCCGTTCTGAATTCAGGTAAAACAACCATCCTCTGGTTAAGAGCAAAACCCTGCAATCTGATCCTGTCACTTGAGAAATTATTGTAAATAAGATTTATTATCTTTTCCTTAAGGATGCCTTTATCGAGAAGATCTGCAACAATTCTGAATGTTCTGGAAGAATATGATCCATGCTCAAAATTGCCTGTGTCGGTAATAATTCCGACATAAAGAGCTTCAGCGTAGGACCTGGTCATAAATTCGGCTCCTCCGATCCCTGATAGAAGCTCATGGACAAGTTCCGAAGTTGAACATTTTGCGGGATCGGTTATTATCAGATCTGCAAAACTCTCAGGATCAAGATGATGATCAATAACCACTTTTCTGGCTCCTGAAGAAATAACAATATCCTCCGCTTCACCTAACCTGTTGGGCTGATTAAAATCAACCATTATTATAAGATCGGCGCTTTCAATAAGCAGCCTGCATTTCTTCCGGTCTTTAATGAAAATATTTATCTGATCTGCACCATCCATCCACTTAAGAAACTCCTGGAGATTATTGGGCGCCATTAGTGCCACATTCTTATTGTTTGCTTTAAAATAATGATAGAGAGCCAGTTGTGCACCTACGGAATCACCATCAGGATTGATATGGCTAATTATCAATATATTCTCCGACGATGAGAAATGTTTTGATAATTCTTTTGTATATTTGGATAAATCTATCACTTTTGCCTGTGTTTATTCAAGTGGCTAAAGATAAAAAATATTCCTTAAGACCTATTCTATAGTTAAAATCAAAAAATCTACATATGTGCAATGACTTTACTTTTTCCATCATTAAACCTAATGCAGTAAGGACAGGTAAAACAGGGCCAATTCTGGCTATGATAAATGAAAATGGATTTGAAATTGAGGCGATGCGTATGGTCAAATTAACTGTTCAGCAGGCTGAATCATTTTATGCTGTTCACAGAGGAAAATCATTCTTTGAAGGTTTGATAGAGTTTATGACATCAGGACCGGTTGTTGTAATGATTTTAAGGCATGAAGATGCGGTCGATCAATTCAGAAAACTGATCGGAGCCACCGATCCTGCTAAAGCTGAACCCGGAACTATCAGGAGGACATTCGCAGTATCGATACAGATGAATGCAGTTCATGGATCAGACAGTCCCGAAAACGCTGTGAGGGAATCGAACTTTTTCTTTTCAGAAATAGAGAAGTATTGTTAATTAGCACCACCGATTCCATCGGTAATACCCCCAGAATGATTATCTGAAAGTCCTTTTTTAACCACTAAGGCCACAATCCTGAGTACTCGGTATACACAAAGATCACAAAGGACTGGACTATATAATTTTAACTTTGTGCCCTTCGTGGCTACTTTGTGTTTTTTGTGGTTAATGGACTTTGTTTTTATAAATGCTCCTCAAGTATATTCCATTATTTCTAGTGCTGGAACTTTTTTCCCCGGATTGTGTTATTAAATTTGTAGATTATTAAAACACTATATGGATTCATTTTTCACAAAAGACTTTTCAGATAAAAAAACTCTGGAAAAGTATTCGTCGGCTTTTACCCTTTCGGACATGGAGATCTTTATTTTTCCTGAACTTTTCTATCCTCTGATTCTTGCAGATATTATGTCTCCTGAATTATGGAGATGGAGGGATGATCCATGGTTTATTGATATAGAGAAGAAAAGCTTCATTGTCAAGACCAACAGAATCAAACAGTATATAATACAGAACTATGTTTTTAATCTGGATCTTTCCACATGGGGCCTCACTTCAAAGAGTACGGAAATTGGGCGGTTCAGCGATTTTTTCGATATGGATATGCTAAAACAGTCAAATGCTCTTTTTGGGTATGAGGGTGATAAATACTATTTTGATATTGATATCAGAAAACATTTTGGTCTTGATAAATATGACTCCGATATAATTCCATACTGGAAAACTGAAACTGTTGAAGCAATGGGAGCCTTCAGGTATAAAGAAAATTTCAGAACAGGAGCCGGAGAGTGCGTTTCGCTATCAGCTCTGTACGCAGCAGCAATGTTTGTTGTTGGCAGAATTCCTCTCGAAAAGATATTTCTGATAGCCACGCCTCTTCACTCCCAGAATTTTATTATTGAGAAAGATGGGTTAATAACCAATAATCGCAGGATAGTTACGAAAAATATGTGGTATAACGGAACTTCCCTTTCTGAAAGAGCCAGAAGAGCAATGGAGAACGAGAAAGTAACAATCGTCTCTCATATTTCAGGCTACATACACACTTTATATGAAGAGGCCACAATTGACAGGAATGCTTATATTCTTTTCTCAAAAAAGCTAAGGGAATTTCTGGTAACTGATCTGACGAGTCTCATTTTTATCAATTTCCTGCGTTTTAAGTCAAAATACAAAAATCTGTTTCAGTACCGGTGTGATTGTTCAGGTACGGTGAGATATGTTTCGCTTGAAAAAATGTTTGAATATGAGCATACAAGCAAATTCAACGTCTCAACTGAAACCAGAGGTTCACTGGTTAAGGAAATTGAAGGAGACGACTTTCACCTAAGCCCGATTCAGTGGAAAATTATGCTGAATGATATTGAAGCAATCCTGGATAAACATTCTGATAAAAGCCTGAAAGAAATTGAAAATGAATTTATTAAAAAAACCGGGACAGAATATGAAGAAGTAATCAGGGAAATGTTTATAGAACTCAATGATTTTATTTTCACCGATCCAAAGATTCCTGATCCTGAAAAAAACTTTTTGTATACTGACAGGCTTGAAATTACAAATGAAAACAGCAGGGAAGATATAATTGACCTGATAACAAGTAAACAGGAAGATTCGGAAACGGCCAGACTGGCGTTATATGTTTTCAGGGATATGGATAAAATTGACTGGCAGCCATTCATTAAAGCATCTATCGAGAGGAACCCAGTCTCTTTCGGCGATTTAAATGAAAAAAATAATTATGAGGTTTATTCACTGCTGAAGCAACTGCCTGATGAATCAATATATGAGGGTAACAGACTTGCATTGCCCGATGAAGTCTGGAATTTCAGACGCGGTGACGGAATCGAAAAAGCTCTGTTACTTGCTGATTTTCTTTTACATAAAGATAGATCATCAACAATCGCGATTGAAATTGAACACAAAAAAGTTCTTCTGACTGCCGGATCACATGAATTTCACTTCACTTCCCGTAAAAACCTGGAGAAGTCTATCAAGATTAAAGGCATTGAGTATAAGATTTGTTGATTGTCTGATTGTCTGGGTGTCTGGGCGTCCTGGTATATTGGTATATTCGTAAATTGGAATATTGGAATATTGGAATATTGGTCTCTCGGTATCATGAGGTATTAGAACAGTTAACAGACTTCAAGACTTCAAGGCTACAAGACTCCCGGACTTCCCAACAATTTACCTCAGCACGATATCCTTGATAACTTCGCTCCCTGCCTTTTTATTCAGTTGCTCTTTAAGAGCTTCCCTAAGCATTAGGAGTTCATTTCTGACCACAGATGAATTCAGATGGACATAAAGTATATGGTCTTTGATAAAAATCTTTGTTGTACGGGAACTGATAGCTTTGCCAACGATCGCTTCCCATGAGCTGATCACGGTTACTTCACTCAGTTTTTCGCCAAGATTCATCTCCTTAATGTAGTCATTCACTGCTTCAGCGAGCGTTATAGTCTTACTTCGTCTCATTGAATTTATTTTCCGTTTTGACTTATCTCGGTGATTCCGTTATCAGCAATCCTGAATAGTTTAAAATCTATTTTATGTGCGAACAGAATATCCTGAAGCCTGTTCTGGTGAGTATCTGTAATAAATATCTGTCCAAATCTATGATTGCTAACCAGTTTTATTATTTGTTCGACGCGTTCGGCGTCAAATTTGTCGAAGATATCATCAAGCAGCAAAATCGGAGAAAAGCCGGCTTTTCTTTTTATATAGTCGAATTTTGCAAGTTTGAGGGCAACCAGGTATGATTTCTGTTGTCCCTGGGAACCAAGCGACTTCACTGAAAATTCATTCATCTCGAGAAACAGATCATCTTTATGGATCCCGATAGTTGTATATTCAAGATATCTGTCTTTTATTATAGAATTAATAAGTGCCTCACCAAAATTACCGTCAGAAAGATGCGATTTGTATATAAGCTTTACTGATTCTTTGCCGGAAGAGATTAGGGAATAATATTCCTGAAAAACAGGAATCAGCTCATTGACAAGAATTTCTCTTTCCGAATAGACATAATTTCCATACTTTATAAGCTGTGCATCCCATATTGAAATAGTATCAGGGTCTGTTTTGCCTGTTGAATTAATATCTTTTAACAGCTTGTTTCGTTGTTGCAGAGCCTTGCTGTACCTGAGCACGGAATCGAGATATTCTGCATTGTACTGACTGATTATTTTATTCATAAACTTCCGGCGGTCCTCGCTCCCTTCAGTAATCAGAGAGCTGTCTGCCGGAGAAATCATAACTACAGGGTACCTCCCGATATGATCAGAAAGTTTGTGGTATTCCTTACCATTCCTTTTTAATAGCTTTTGCTTTTGCTTCTGGAAAGCGCAGTAAATCTGATCTTCCTCATCATCCCTGACAAAGGTTCCCTGGATGATGAAATAGTCCTCACCATGTCTTATACTTACACTATCGATGCTGTTAAAAAAGCTCTTTGTAAGAGAAAGGTAATGTATTGCATCAAGGATATTAGTCTTACCTACACCGTTATTGCCTACAAAGCAGTTTATCTTAGGTGAAAACTCAAGCTCATTCAGCTCATAGTTTTTAAAATTAGTCAGTGCAAGTTTCTTCAGATACATATCTTATAAAACAAAAGACAAAAGTAAACAATCA
>PMIJ01000155.1:42154-73265 GCA_003157015.1 Bacteroidales bacterium | reverse complement strand
AGTTCTGCTTCAAATTCAGTGACGCCTTCAACTGTTCCCGGTGCACCATCAATAGGAACGGCTACGAAAGGAAATACACAGGCTACAGTCGCCTTTACAGCGCCGGTAAATAATGGAGGATCACTTATTACCGGATACACTGTAACTTCAAATCCTGGCAATTTAACAGGTACAGGTTCTTCAAGCCCAATTACAGTTACAGGGCTTACTAATGGAACTGCCTATACTTTCACTGTAATTGCCACAAATGCCAATGGTAACAGTTTACCTAGTTCTGCTTCAAATTCAGTGACACCTTCAACGGTTCCTGGTGCTCCAACAGTTGGCACAGCTACAGAAGGAAATGCTCAGGTTACAGTAACATTTACAGCGCCCGCAAGCAATGGGGGATCAGCTATTACAGGATATACTGTAACATCAAATCCTGGTAATATTACCGGCTCGGGTTCAGCCAGCCCAATTACAGTTACAGGGCTTACTAATGGAACTGCATATACCTTCACAGTAATTGCTACAAATGCCAATGGGAACAGCTTGCCAAGTTCTGCTTCAAATTCAGTAAGACCTCATACACTTACAACAATCTACGACATAGATGGGAATCTATATAACTTAGTTACAATTGGTACACAGGTTTGGACGGGATCAAACCTTAAAACCACTAAGTTTAGCAATGGGGATCCTATACCAACCACAGCGAGTGTCACAACAGATATCTCAGGAGAAACAGCACCAATTTACCAGTGGCTTGACATGGATCCTCTGTTGCTCGATATTTCAGCTACATATGGAAGAGTATATACCTGGTTTGCCGCTTCTGACAGCAGAAATGTCTGTCCGACAGGCTTCCATGTACCTCTATCTACTGAGTTGGACGCTCTGACAACTTATCTGGGAGGATCATCTCTTGCCGGTGGACCACTGAAAGAAATTGGTATAACTCATTGGACAACTCCAAATACCGGTGCAACTGACCTGTATGGTTTTACTGCCCTTCCCGGGGGCCAACGCATAGCAGGTGGATCATTTGCAAGCACTTACACTTATGGCTTTTTCTGGAGTTCCTCTGTAGATCAATACAATATTGCTTTGAGTTGGGGTGTGGGTCTGGTTAATACTGATGCAACTTTTGTCGAGAATGGTTACAACCCCAAAGGCGGTGTATCAATTCGTTGCCTAAAGAACTGATGAATATGATCAATTAGTCAAAAAAACTGATTAAAATAAATACGAAGAGGGCGTCTCAAAAGGATACCCTCTTTTTATTTATAACTGTTGATTATTGTTAAATAGAAGTGGAATACTCCCACTTCCAAAATCCTCAGGTTATGTAACTTGAGGTATGCAAACACAATATTCAAAGCTAGCCATAGGGCTATACTTAAAGGCTGTTAGGAAAGCTTTTAAAGGTCAGGTGGCATTGGAACGATATTTGGTACACATTCAGAGGATGTCACGCATATGGATTACGCAAGAGCCAAAGAGTTCTGCTGGCCGAGATCTTTTAGCCATTACACAAAAAATGCATAAAATTGATAGCGAAGAAAAATGTCAATATTGGTTAAGAGCTTTGTATGACTGGGATATAGCTTATTGTGAATTTATTAAGGAACTAATCATTAATCCATTAACAGGGCATATTTGGTACAAACATAAAATGATCATGAGAGTAAAAAGATTATTAATCAATGCAATACCAGATATGTTCCATTATCTGGAAGACAGTGAAATACCTAAAAGCACCAATGCTCTTGAATCCTTCTATGGTCATTTGAAGGATAATTTGAGCGTTCATCGTGGAATGACAAATAGGAATAGAAAGAACATTATTAAATGGTACATGTACTTAAGAAATGAATTAAAATAAGTTTATCTAAGCCAAAAGGATACCAATAAAAAAGGTGGCAAGTAGCCACCTTTTATTGTATATCCGTCAACCTTATTGCTGGCAGGTTGCTCTCCAGCAGAGCCTACTTCCTCTTCGGGCTGATGCACCAAAGTTAAATCTGGAATCTTAAATAATCACCAACTTTTTTTGACCAAATTACCTTCTTTTCAGCAATTGTTCGTATACATTTTCCGTTTGCGTAGCAATCTGTTCCCAGTCATATGCGGTCATATCGTAACTTACAAACTCAAATACTGAATGAATCTTATGCTCCAGGCTGCTTACAAGAGACTCTTCATCCCCTGAAGTGAAATAACATTCTTCCGGAAGCGACAACTGCAGATTCGCCGGAATATTACTCGCTAAAACCGGAAGATGGTAACTCATAGCTTCAAGTAGTGCAAGGGGTTGCCCTTCATTATAGGATGGCAACACAAACAACCTGGCGTGATAAAAAAGCTGTTGCAGTTTCTCACCCTTAACAAATCCGGGAAGGATCACGTAATTATCTTTAGCCAGTTGCCTCAGACTGGTTGAGTATGCAGTTTCATGATCCGAATCACCTGCAATTACCAATTGAACATTCTTTTGTTCTCTTTTACCCAAAGCCCGGATAAGAAGATCAAAACCTTTTTCTTCTACAAAACGGCCAACAGCGAGGATATAATTTCTTTTTTGTAAACCAATACTCTTAAGGTAATCATCCTTATCGACCGGTAGGGGAATTTTCACCCCGTTATTTATGTGAAAAAAGTTTTCTTTATTCCCCAATTTATCCATCTGATACCTGCTTACAAAAATTACTTTGTCAGAAAACTTTGTCGAAAGGGATTCAGCGCCTTTTAAAAAATACCTTGTAACGAGCGACCACTTAACATGTTCATAATTCGGACTGTGATAAGTCATAATGACTTTTAAGCCAGCAAACTTTAGAAGCGGAACAAAAAAACCGGGTCCTATGTTATGAACATGTACAATATCCGGACGCTTAATTATACATAACATTGAGCTTAAGAATGAATGATAAAAGGCTTCAAATCCGGGAATTTTTGTAGAAGGCAAATCTATAAAATCAATATTTTCATAAGTTTTATCAGTCTTAACAACATAAGGCTTTCTCCTAAACACCGTAATATGACATTCAGCTGACGCTATGAGAGGATACAAATTTTCACAATGTTGTTCAACCCCGCCCTGAATATCAGGAAACCCTCGTGTTCCTATTACAAAGATTCTCAAAATACTTATGTTAACTAATTGTAATTACTCAAAATTTCCGGTAAGCACGAACCCGGCCTTAAATATGAGATGGTTGTCCTGGTAAGAAGAAATATGCATTAATATCTTTATTAATGACCCAAAAATATTTAAACACGGGAACAGATAAAATACTTTTCAAAAGTAGATGCATTCTTCTTAAATTACTTCATTTTTCACATAATGACATTTAGAAAAAAGTTTATAGTAATTTTCAAGGAATTTTGCTTCAGAAAATTCTTTTTCAATAATGAGATGACTATTCTTTCCAAAATCATTTCTTACAGCTTCAGAATTGACAAGGTATTCTAATTTTTCAACAATCACTTTGATATTTCCACAAGGCACAATAAACCCGTTATAATCATCTTTGATTAAGTAAGAATTATCTCCGACATTGGTAGCGATAACAGGTATGCCGGCTACCATTGCTTCCATAATTGAGTTTGAAAGTCCCTCATAAAGAGAAGTACTCAGATATATATTACAAGTCTTAAGGATGTCAGGAATATTCGGCGGATTAATTAATATTTCGACCTCCTTTTGAAGATTAAGTTCTTCGGCTAAGTGCCTGATCTCTTTTTCCAAAGGTCCATACCCTACGATTAGATATTTAAACTTTAGGGCTCTGTTATTTTCCACCAAATTTTTGAAAGCGTATAATGCTGTATGAAAATCTTTTGATTTTACAAAACGACACACCGATATTATTCTGATATCGTCATTTACCTTAATGCTTTTTTGAAATGGAGGAACATGAATAGTATTATGAATTACAACTATTTTTTCAGGATTAAAGCCTCTCTTTTCAAATTTTTCCTTTCCTGAAAAATTATTAAAAACAGTTGCATCATTAAGTCGGTTGTTCATGAATCTCTCAATACAGAACTTACAGAATGGTAATTTTTCAGTCCTTATGCCTCCAATTGTCTTCAAATTCTTGATAAACAATTTACTTATACCTGCAATTATAATTGCTTTAGTAAGATAACATAAGATAATTTTAATTTTTTCGTTCCGTATAATTTTAAGGAAATGAATAAATTTCTTAATCGGATTCCCAAATAATCCTACGTATTTTATGGAGTTATTTTTAATAAAATCAAGATTATAGTCATCAATTTTATTCCCGCACCAACAAATTAAAATAATATCTAAATTCTTGTCCGTTAATAATTTTGAAAGAGTCAAAGCTTGTTTTTCAGCTCCTCCTTTTAAGAGTGTCTTACAAAAAATCAAAATGGTAGACATTTAATATTGTCTTACTAGTTTTCCGAAGAATTTGTTCTTAATAAAAGTAAATAATTTTATTATCAAATTCATCCTAATCAAAATTTAAATTTTCAATGAATCTTAAAACGTTTCCGATATGAATATACATCGATTACAGTTAAGTCTCCATCAGAGTTAAGCGTATGTATTCCTTTAAGTTTACTGTCCCATCCAGGTTCTGTTTCAGAAATGAATGTTTCACTGTATTCATATTCAGTCAATTTCGTAACTTGGCTGATATTGAATCCTCTCCCATATCTCCCTGTACAATTCTGAGAAGGACGATAGATCTTATCCTCATGAATGAAAAGTTTTCCTGCTGGTCTGGCGGTCCTTGCGTCAGATACAATTGGATTATCAGGATGATTTTTCCATTTATCCGAAAATATATCATCAGAATAAAATAAGAAGAGTTCAGTGCTGTTGCCTGAAATATTGCCTGTCTGATCAATTGAAGTAAAAAGCCAACATTTATTATTATAGAAGAATAAAGTTGTATCGACAGCGGATACATTCGCCATTATATTCTTCACAAATTCCCATTTATAAGGGAAGTCTGTACATCTGTAAAGTTCAATTGTCTTGTTTTTCCCCGTCTCAGGAATCATATAATAAACATTCTCCAGATTGAAAATAAAGGGATAGGACATATGATAGGGTCTCTCAATTATTTTATCCGAACTTAACAGGTTCCCTTCTTTATCTAATTTCAAAACAGCGATGTGTGCCTTATATGCCTTATATATATATTCTTCGACGAAAATAAAATAGTTGTCATTTTTTGCCAATATGAAAGGATCAGCCCAGAAAATTTCCTTGGGAGAAACTAATTTTCTGAAACTGCTGAAATCATTAGAGAGCCCATTTCTACCTTTTTGAATCTCAAAAAGAACCTGCCAGTCGAAATCATCTGAATATAAAAGCTTTTTATTAATCATTCGTAGTGCCTGTCTAAAATAATTCGCGACGTACTTTGAAGCCGTGTGAAGAGTACAAGATCTGGGATACAAGTCTCCCTGGTGTTCCATTGATTTGAATTTGCTTATCTGCCTTTCTAAAAAAGGATCTCCATAGTTATATAACCCTCTGATTAATCTGGGCATAAACAATGAAGTTCGCCATAATACATTATTCCTGTTGATACTAATGGAAAAAGGGCATGTTGATTCCCAGCAATTAAAAACAATATCAGTCAGATCATTGCTGGTTTTAGCAATTGTCAGGGCGGAATTCGTAATGGATCGGCCACTGACAACCTCCCAAAACCCTGATTTGATCCCATTCAGGAAGTTATTATTATCGAACGAATTGCTCCATATTCCATATTTTGCAGTTTTTAAAATTTCTTCATTTGAAGAATACGAATCAAATTTTAAAATTATATCAAGGTCATATCTTGCAATCTCATTAACTCTCCCATCATTTAAAGATCCACTTACGAAACTCAGATCTAATTCCGGAATACTCCCAAACAATTCATTCACATCTTTTTTGCGGTCATAATCGACCTTTGATTTAAATATTAGCCGATCAGTATTATCGAGTAGTTTAAGTATAGAATGAGCTAATTTTTTCTTTCTATTCTCTGATACAGGCTGACGAATTTCATTTCTAATCAAAAGTTTAATTTCTGCGTATTCGGAATTATTAATATCTTGCAATATTTTAAACTCCCATGCTGGGATAAAAGGGCTATTTAAAAGTATCCCGATTTTTAACTTTTGCTTCATAAGAGGATACAATATGTTGTTCTGAAAATTATAAATAAAATCATTGCCCGGGTAATCAGGAAACTGTAGCCCATCACTAAATCAGGATGGTCTGACCAATACTAAAGATCTGCAAAATATTAAAATCAATTAATATTAGACTTTATACCGTGAATTAATGTATTCATAAATTGCGCGGGAAAACTCCTCTTCAAGATTTGAGAGGCCTTCGTGCTTGTTCCACTTACCTTCCTGGAACTCATACCAGAATTTTGATCGTTGAAGGGCTGAAGTACCTAAATCTATCATTTGAAACTCTAATAAATGATATTCCTTTCCATCAAAACCTATATCAATTCCAAAAATTGGAAAATCAATTTCAACAGTAATTTTTTTTGCAAAATTCAAAAGCCCTCCATGTTCATTTTCAGGCACTTCATAAAATCTTCCACTTCCACTCGCTCTGAAATCATTATCTCTGTTTTTTCTATACATAGTGTAATATTTCCCTCCAAAGATCAAAACTTTATAATCACCATATAAACCTTCTATGAAGTTCTGCACAACTATTGGTGTACTTAAAGGTGTTGTATTGTACTCCAGATATTTTGATTTTGATGGGGAAAAGTATTTTATTAATTTCTTAACTACAATTTTAAAATATTCAACATAATAATCTATTATACCTGATGCAACTAATACATTCCCAGCTTTTTTAATCTTTTTAATATATTCTTTTCTGTTTTTTGCCAAAAAAACACCAGCTCCTCCAGAACTTGAAACTCGCTTAATTACAACCGGAAAGCGAGAATTGTAATTTTTTGCATCCACATATGAACCATAGCACAAGCTTTTTATAGTCTTTAACGACTTATCCGCAAACCTTGATCTCATTAGTTCCATAAAGATTTTATCGTGATGCTCTTTTAACAGCTCGTATTTTGGAATCACTATAGCTCCTTGCTTTTCAAGGAAATATATGAGATTTTCAATGTATCTTTTATAGAAACCGCCAGCAGCTTCTGAGGTTTGATATAATGTATAAACTCCACGATAGTCTTGGCTCAAATCAAGTTCACTGAATTTAAAAACTGATACATTAAAATTATTGGCGATAAAATAACTTTTAATTTTATCGATGTCCATGGAAGTAAAGTTTTTAAAATCAGCTTTTGATACAAAAAACTCCGAGTCCTCATCGGTGAGTATAATAAGTCTATTCATACGGGTCAATTATAGTTAAAATTTCAAGTTACCAGGTTAAGTTAAAACAATTTTGCTTTTCAATATATATATAGCTAATTCTTATTTTACGTCCCTCCTTGTACGCAGGTATTTTAAAAACAATTCCCTGTGTGCTTCGCATTCAATAAAATTCTGGATCATATTCATTTTTTTTAATGAATAGATTTGTCTTGTTATCATACCATGAAGCAATTTGTCAACTCTTCGGAGGATCCTTCCGAATCCTGCAAAAGCTCCCATATAAAATAATCCATTCTCGACGCAGAATTTCTTGTATTCGGTTTCAATAAAGCCGGGTATTGTTATTTTTCTTGAACGTTCATGGAATGCATCCAAAATGGTTTTACTTTCATCCGGTTCAGGAAGCACTATTCCTTTTCCTTTTTTCCGGAGAGGAACAAAATCAACTGACATCTCGTCATTAAATGTAGCTTTTACAATAAGACTTGTTTGCCATAATTCATTTTCTGTCCGGTCAAAAAGAAAATTCCCCTGCCCATAGACAATTACGCTATCATGATAATTTTCAAATGCTCCTATACAATGGCTGTGCTGACAAATAACAAGGTCCGCTCCTTTTTCGACAATTTTTCTGCACACCTTCCTGAGGTAAGGTGATGGGAATCTGTAGAGCTCCTTTCCACCGTGGTATAGTACTATAACAAAATCACATTTTGATTTAAGGTCAGCAATATGGTCAAGACTCTCAAGCGGATCAAAAGGATTTGCACCGGCCCTGTTATCCTCAGCTATTGAGAATTCGGTTTCGGCGCATGCATATATTCCTATTTTCTTTCCGTCCTGTTCAACAAGCAGAGGTTTTGCAGCTTCTGCCAGGTCCCTTCCTGCTCCAACCCATCTTATGTTGCATTTTGATAATTGCTCCATTGTCTGGAACAGGCCCTGTCCATCCTGATCCATTATGTGGTTATTCGCCATTCCAAATATTGTAGGATTGATTAACTTTATGCCATTCAGGGTTGCAACGGGGGCTCTTAGGTTCGGGCCATCTTTTTTAATTGGTTTTTCAGTATCTGTTATTGGTAATTCAAGATTGAAGATCCTATAATCTGATAATTCCAACACATAAAGCAACTTATTATCAATCAGGGCCCTGATATTTCCTTCCTCGAATAAAGAGTAATTAGATTTGGTAGGAGCCAGATCACCACCGATAATGAAAGTAACTGGTTTCATAAGGTCAATTTTGCTTTGATAAGTATTAAATAAAATATTCTATATTCTGATCTCTTTGAAGACTGATTGAATGATGTTGGCATTTTCTAACTACTTTCATATGACAGACCGGAGTCAAGAGAACTGATCATTCTGTTCATAGAATTTTTATATTCAGGCACCTGACGGGCTCTTTCATAGCCACTTTTTGATATTGAATAGAGTTCTCTGGTGTTGTGTAGCATCCATAATTTTTTTTTAGCAATCGATTCAGGATTTCTGCATTCTGCGATAACAATATCTTTCCCATCGGTAAAATACTTATCCATATCACAATATAGCTTGCCAGTACTGGTCTCTTAGTGGAAAAAATCTTTCCTAACTTATACGGGAACCTAGCTTTGTAATGCATATTACTCGTCCGGTTTTTGTAAGAATTTGATATTCGAACGGGCAATTTTTTACTAAAGAAAGTTCCACTAATCCTGCAAAGGCAATTTTACAGCTTATCCCTGAATTTTCAAATTCATTACTAAGATTAGAAATCATATTTTCCCAAAATGTGGTATTTCCGATCACGAATAATTTCAGATTCATATTCGTATTATCAGAATATTGTTTGTATTCAAAAATAGTATTAGTCTACATATGCAACCTAAATGCATTTTACTCTTGTCAGGGAAGATAAGGTTAACGATTGAGATCATTATGCTTTAAGTAATTCATTACTATGCAATTGTTCTTAATAAATCATGAAACAGTTTGCCATTAATCTCCGAAGAGAAGAATTTTTGATACTTCTTCCTTCCGTTTAAACCAATTCTATGTGATTCTTCAGGATTGTTTACAATTCTTATTAAAGAATTACAAATTTGTTGTGGACTGTTAAAATCGATCAGATATGCATCATCAGATGCAAGGTAATTTTCAACATCACTTGCTTTTGTGGAAATTACAGGGTTCCCTGTCGCAAGATACTCGCCAAGCTTAAAGGGAAATCCGGCATTTGAAAATCCCGAATTTGTCCTGCACATACACATTACATCAGCATTCCTGAGTAAATTGTAAAATTTATCATCTGTTAAATGACCCTTGAAAACAATATTGGGACGATCTTTATATTTTTCTTTGTACATCACTTGCTGATCACTTTTACCGGTTAGAATTAAAATCGAATTACTGTTAACCTTACTGAACAATATAAAACCCTCAATAATATCACTCACCCCATCCTTTAAATCAAATGTTCCAGCATAAACTACCTGTAATGGATTATTGAACATACGTTTGTCAGGATTGAAGTTTTCTTTTGCAGTAACCGGTATCAGCAAGACATGTTTAACATTTCGACTTAAATACTTTTTTTCCAGATGAGTAGAAACAACTATGATTGCTGTTGCCCAATGATAGGTTAAAAAATCAAGCTGGTGGATTGTCCATACTTTAAACCGTGAAGTAGCCTTTACCTGATCTTCAAAAAATGAGTAATCTTCATTTATATCAAATACAAGTTTATAACCTGAAAGTTTCGCCCATAAAATAAAAGAAAGATTCTCTATACTAATTGCCCCAATACAATAAAATATATTTTTGCAATCCTTTTTCTTTCTTTTGGAGATTAAGCGTAATCCCCTGATGAAATACATTATGATCTTGTGCAAATTCAAAATATTCAGACTAAGACCGATCTCAACATTCTCGTATGGGATACCATTATCTAATCCTTTGTCCAATGGTTGCTTAAACTTGCTTCTGGATGAAATCACATAAAGCTCTACTTTTTGAGTAGTCAAATAATATAATATATTCTGGATTTTCCTTGTAATTGCCAATCCAACAGGGTAGTCTTTAATAAACACTACTAAGTTTAACTGTCTGCTTCCCACTTCAAATTTCAATTTTAATCGGCATATCTTTCATTAGATCATTGATATTATACATTTTTAGTCTGTATGCCATCCCATAAATTACTAAGCTTTGTATCACCCAAAATTAATTTTAATACACGCCATGAAGTATTATCAATAGTATATTCAGGAGCTATCATCTTATAGCCTCCGGTCATCTCAAATTCCTTTATAATAACCTGAATTGCATTTAAAACAACATCGGGTTCAAATCCTGTTAAAACAATAGTTCCTGCATCCTGAGCTTCAGGCCTTTCCATAGACTGACGAAGGGAAATTGCGGGAAAATTCAATATAGATGATTCTTCACTAATAGTACCTGAGTCAGAAAGAACACATAAAGCATTCATCTCAAGATTAACATAATCAAGGAAACCAAAGGGTTTAAGAAATCTTATCAATGAGTTGAGTTGCAGATCAGTCAATTTTTCTAATTTTTTCCTAGTCCGGGGATGAGTCGATACAATAAGCGGAATGTTATAATTTTCAGCCAGTTGGTTCAAAATGTGCAGAATCCGTGACAGGTTTTCTGGATTGTCAATATTTTCTTCGCGATGGGTTGAAATGAGAAAATAGCTTTTAGCCTTTAACGACAGATTATCCAGGGCTTTTGCTTCTTTTATTTTTGGCATATAGTAATCAAGCACCTCTTTCATAGGGCTTCCTGTGAGGTAAATCCTGCGGTGAGGCAATCCTTCTGAGATCAGATGCCTCCGTGCATGCTCGGTGTATACGAGGTTAAAATCCGATATATGATCGATTATCCTGCGGTTGACCTCCTCCGGAACATTCAAATCAAAACACCTGTTACCTGCTTCCATATGGAAAACCGGAATGTGCAGCCTTTTAGCCATGTAAGCTGCCAGACATGAATTGGTATCTCCCAAAACCAGAACTGCATCGGGATTTTCCTTTCTCATGACCGTGCCTGATTTTCTGATAATCTCTCCTACCGATGCCTCCAGTGATGAGGTATCAACCTCAAGAAAATAATCGGGTTTTCTGAGCTCAAGCTCTTTAAAAAAAATCTCATTAAGCTCGTAATCATAGTTCTGACCTGTATGAACAATGATCTGGTTCACGAACTCATCGAGTTTTGTCATCGTGCGTGAGAGACGGATGATTTCCGGCCTTGTACCTATAAAGGTCATTATTTTGAGTTTTTTTATTGCCATTCTGTGAATAATTTAAAATTTGGAGTCGTGTTAGCTTTTAAAAATCAAATCTCACTATTTTCAGACAGAAATAATGTCAGTCTATACACTCTCGAAATATGTATCCGGGTCATTGGGATCAAAAAACTCATTAATCCAAAACAAGGTAATTAACTCCTCGCGTCCGACATTAGTAATATTATGTGAATACCATACAGGCATATCTACAAAAGAAGGCTGTTCTCCATTTAGTTCAAACCTGAGAATTTCATTTGAACCTATTCTGCGAAGCTCAATGGTTGCCAGACCTTTGATTACGATAAACCGTTCAATTTTGCGTGTATGAAAATGATTTCCCCTTGTAATTTCTGGCTTTGTTGTGGAGAATGAGAATTGACCTCCCACTGATGACTTAATGGTTTCCGTAAAGGCGCCACGCTGGTCGGTGTTTTTCTTAAGCAAAACAGGGTACCGGGAATTATGATCAATATAACTTCTGAACGTATTGAAAAGATCGACTTCAAATTTATTCTTCAGTTCAGGGAAGCAATTCTGATCAAAATATTCCTTTTTGAATCTTTCAAGTGTTAACAGTATTTCTGACACCTTATTTTCCGAAGTAAAATTTACTTTATAATTATCTTCGCCGGGTTCAGTTTCAGGCTCGATCATTTTTTTGTAAAACAGGTCAACAAGTTCACTTACATAAATCAATTGAAGGTATGCATCAACCACTATTTTAGGTTGCTCATTATGAGTCAGTTGATGACAAAAAGTAGCTATTACCGAATTATAATAAGGATTGCCAAAAGGGCCAAATACGTTTGGGATTACAAATCCTGTGAATCGCGACCCGTTCCTTTCTGCCCATTGCTTAAGGAGAATGCGCCCGTCGTGCTTTGATTTGCCGTAAAGGTTATCACGCTCTTCCTGTGTTGACGAGGAGAATAGTAAATGAGGGCAGGTATCCGTAAGTTCCATTGCCGAGATTAACCGATTAACCAGTTTCAGATTTGTGTCGTAAATGACCTGAGGATCACCATGACGATTCATAGCTGCAAGATGAACGATCACATTGCATTCGCTTACAAACGTATTCAGCTTGTCCTGGCTTTCAAAATAGCTATCGTGAAATGGAATTGTAGCAATTTTATCTTTTTTAAGATTCAGATAGTTAAACAGATGCGTTCCTATAAAACCTGCCTGTCCTGTAATTCCAACTTTCAACATGATTTTGTGTTAAGTGGCTAAGTGTTTGGAATTGAAAGTAAAAGATGAACCTTTTAAAAATGAATCAGGCTTTATTTCTTAATTCATCTTGTATAAAATCGAGTCTCATAAGAAGCTCTTTTGTCTCTTCAATATTCAGGCGTCTGGTGTTATGGGAAGTATATTCTTCCATCTGGGAGATTTGAGCCTCACCTTCAATAAAAAAACGATTATAATTCAGATCGCGTGTATCTGCAGGTATCCTGTAAAAATTTCCCAAATCTTCAGCTTTTATCATTTCTTCCCTGTTTACCAGAGTCTCATAAAGCTTTTCGCCATGTCGCGTTCCGATTATTTTAATCTGATTGTCTGCATTATATATTTCCAGTAAAGCTTTCGCAAGTACTTCTATTGTACAGGCCGGAGATTTCTGGACAAAGATATCACCGGGGTTTCCGTTTTCAAAAGCGAAGAGCACCAGATCAACGGCATCATCAAGTGTCATCATGTACCTGGTCATATTAGGATCAGTAATTGTCAGAGGATTCCCCTTTTTAATCTGATCAGCAAAAAGAGGTATAACTGAACCTCTCGATGCCATCACATTCCCGTATCGGGTCCCGCAAAAAACCATACCTGTACCGTTTAAGTTACGAGACTTGGCAACCATTACTTTTTCACTAAGTGCTTTGGACATACCCATAGCATTTATAGGATAAACAGCTTTATCGGTACTCAGCACGATCACCCGGCTGACTTTGTTTTCCATAGCAGCGTTCAGAACATTATCGCATCCCAATACATTGGTCCGGACTGCCTCTACCGGAAAGAATTCACACGAAGGAACCTGTTTTAAGGCAGCAGCCTGAAAAACAAAGTCAACTCCTTTCATAGCACTCTTAATGCTTTCATAATTTCTGACATCCCCAATATAATACTTGATTTTTGAGCTATTATAATATTGGCGCATGTCATCCTGTTTTTTTTCATCGCGACTGAAAATGCGGATTTCTTTGAGATCTGATTTTAAAAACCGTCGTAGTACTGCGTTCCCAAAAGATCCAGTACCACCGGTGATTAATAAAGTTTTTTCATTAAACATAATTCTAGTGTTTAGGCATATTCATTAATAATTGTTGAAATCTATTTCGCACCTTATCTTCGTCAAATAAATCTTTTGCTAATCTGACAGCATTTTGACTTATTTTTATTCTGCAATCTTCATTATTAATCAAAAACTGAATCGCCTCCTTAATCTTTTTTTTGCTTTGTTCAACAACACAATATCCACATTCGTTATCAGAGCAAAACTTCGAAATAGCCGTTTCTTTGGGAGCAAAGACAAGAATTGGCGTCCCGGAGATCATATATTCCGATGCCTTGGTGGGTAAAGAGTACTGTGCATATTTGAAGCCCGCTTCAGTAAAATCCAATGGTAATAATAATAAGTCATATTCTGCCAGGAGACTGGGAATCATATCATGTTCAATAGAGGGCGAAATTCTGACATTATTTAAATTACCAATTTTTTTTGAAGTCCGCGTATCTGTATTGTATGTAAAGATATCCATTTCAATTTTAAACTGGTCAATCTTAAGTTGCGATATCGCACTGGCAAATGTATAAATTGAATGTTCATTTGCTAAACCTACCCTTCCTACATATAGAATCCGGAACGTTTTGACAAGTTCTGAAGGTCTCTTCTTGAATTGATTATATTTGGATATATCAATAGGATTATGAAAAGCTTTAAATACTTTGTTGTACCTTTTCAAATATTCAGATGTCATAGCATCACTAACACTTAAAAATAGATCAATACGATTCAATAATTGCTTAAATTCCTTATCAATTTTTGTTCTCCAATATCTTTTAAACAAACCCTTTCTACTAATGGTTGAAGGCCAATCATCCATGTTGTGAATTACAGTAGGGATATTCAGAAAATCACAAAGTTGAATTGAGAACAAAACATCTTCACGGGAAGTAACCTGAATATATAATATTTCTGGCTGAAATAGTGCTAACCAATCCTTAAATTGTTGAGAAACGGTAATTTTTGAGAGACTGTGAAAGAATCCAAGCCACTGTATAAACGGGTAAAAAAGCTTATCTACTAAAAATCGTCTAATGGTGTCTTTAATTGGACCTTGGCTCTGGTATTCCTGCTTATTGAACGATATAAGACCTGAAGGATAAGGTCTCTGCACTAGATTGAAAGGGAATATCCACCTATGTTCAACTTTACCTAACCGATAATATGTATCACAGATATCCGTTGAAAGCAGTTGAAGTACATGACCGGTAGATGTAACAGCAATCCTGTCCTTGGGCCAACCTTTAAAGAGATTGGAAAGAGTTATTCCACCACCGGTAAAATTATTAAATGGCGGGCCAAAGATGAGTATTTTGGGATATTTGTTCATATTTTAATAAATGGTCAGGGCTTTTCTAAATTCTTTGCGAACTTTGGCCGAATTACTGTCAGACAACGCTGTTTTGACGGCGTTTTCGCTTATACTCGTTCTATATGCTGTATCGTTCCACAGTTTCATGACAGCCTTTTCAAGCATGGAGGAGTCTCTTTCCCCTACAAGACATCCGGCTTCGTATTTGTCGAAATACTTAAACATAGCTGTGTTTGCGGGTGCATAAAGTAAAACAGGTACGGCAGATATCATTCCTTCAGATGTCCGGGTTGAAATTGAAAATTGTGAATATTTTTGTGCCTTCATGTCAAAATCGAGGCAGAGAAAGAAAATGTCATATTGCTGAACAAGCCTAGGAATTTCTCCAACTGCAACTGTTTTACAGATTTTAACTCCCTTTAGATTCTGAATTGTTTTATTAAATACAGGATTATTATCGTGTGTATATATATGCAGTTCAACCTTTTTGACCTTCATGTTCAATCCATCGACAACATGGCACATATCAATAAGTGAAAAAAGTGTCGGAGAGGAAAGACGACCGTTGTAAACTATTTTTAAATTCTCCGACCCGACCGAAACATCTTTTTTCTGATAAGAGAGCCAGTTTTCAATGTCGATTGGATTTCGAAAGGACGAAAAATTCTTACCATATCTGCAATAATATTCGTCAGCCATCGCCTCAGATATGCATAATCTTACTTTAGCGTTAGAAATAAGTCTTATAAAATTGGCTCCAATCTGCCTTTGGACCATTTCCCTAAGAATAATGCTTTGATTTATATATTTCACACTATCATCCATGATATGGATAGCATAAGGTATATTTAGTCGGGTATAAAGCAGATTTCCGAATTTCATTATTCTGGCATGAAATGGTTGAATATAAATAATGTCGGGGTTAAAATCAAGGATCCATCTTATTAAGGACTCACTTAAATTGATCCTGTAAAAAAAAAGAAATAACCCGGTACGGTTCAAGAACTTATCAAAATATGGCCTGATTTTTTTCTTAATTTTTGAGGTTATATCTTGTCTGCATTCACCTGAATCAGACTGCCGGCTTATTGAATTAAAACTGTACGGACCGGAACGAACATGGTTTTGTGCAAAATTAAAAGGAAACGGAAATTTAATTTCTTCATCACCCAATTGATAATAAGAATATTTTGTAAGCGGATTTGTTTCATCTATTCTGTCAGTAATCACTCCGATATGAGAAGATGGCCAATCTCTGAAAAGATTTGTCATGGTTATCCCTCCGCCCCCGTTTAAACGGAATGTTTCGCCTAGAATTAATACCCTAATATAATCCATCAATAATTTAATAGTCTTGATTCAAAGATAATAAAGTATTTATATATGGTCTAACATTTAATCTATTAGAATGTTTCTCTGTGTGGTTAAAATCTATGCTGCAGAGAGTTCCAATACCGGCTTTTCACTGAAATAACGTAAATATATAATAACCAGGACAATACCCATCTCACTAAAATTAAAATAGACCATAGTTGTATTTGCTAAACAAAAGGCCAGAAGGCCATAAAAACCCGCCAGGAAATCATTTTTGGAGCCAATTATCCAGGCCCTCTTTAACATGAAAAAAATTGCGAGAAACAAGAAAAAACAACCAAATAGACCGTAAAAGTACAAGTACGAGAGATATCCGACGTGAATGATAGGCGCACTTCCTCCCAATAAGCGGACCACTTCAGGTCTGGTTTCAGGGCCAACACCGAATAACGGATGTTCCGGAAACACTTTTAAAAAGACATAATATGAAAATATCCTGGCATTTGCTGATCCCATATTTGTGCTTTTTTCCAATATCCGGTCATCTATGACCTGTTGAATATTATACCCCATAGCCTTTGCGACACTCATAGAAATCATTATACTGCCAAAGAATATTAAAAGAATAGAGACTTTTTTACTGAGGCTCATTTTTGAGATAAAGAAATACTGTGAAAAAATAATAATCGTTGAAATCATTACATAACGTGCCTTTGTAAGAAAGGAGACAATTATGCCTGATAAAATAATTATCGGAGAGGCTATTTTTTTTTGACTGAAAAAGCTTAACAAAATGGCAATCAATATCGGAAAAGTTATTCCCAGGGAATTTAAATCTATCCAGCTATAAATTGAAAAAATTCTGCTTTCATTTAAGAAGTTTTCATTGCCCAGGTTCTCCAATATATATGGAGCAACAAAAAAGGAGGGATTTTTAAGTTGTAATAAACTGAATACCAGAGATATAATTACGATTAAAAATATATTCCGGTTCATAATCCGGATAAATCTTTCATCAAAATGAGTATTCTCTGCCACAAAAAAGAGAAGGCATGCAAGGATATTTCTGTTTGAAAGAAGAAATTTAAAAGTAGTTGTATCAGGCGGAATCAGACCGTTGATATAAACCGACACTAAATGGTAAATGGTGAATAATACAAAAAAAGTCAGATATTTCGGGAAGTTTATTTTGGGAGATATGATAATGTAAAATGATATCGGAATCAATACTACAGTGATGAGCATTTCGATTTGAGTGGGGTGAACTAAAATAATACCCCATGACCAAATAGGAAGAAACGGAAAGAGTACGAGAAAAATAAGTTGCGTAAGTTTATTCATACTTAATAAAGAATTCTTTTACAATATCAATAATCCGGTTCAAATCTGTATCACTTAACTCATAAAAAAGCGGAAGTCTGACTAAGCAGTCGGTGTACTTGTCACTGAAGGGGATTTCCCTTTTATCGTGTTTGTTTATGTAGTAAGCACTCTTATGTAAGCTCTGATAATGAAACACTGCAAGAATGCTATTATTTTTCAGATGCTCAATTAGTGCAGTCCTTTGTCGCAGATCAGTACATACCAGATAGAACATATGACCATTGTTTGTTGCATAATCAGGAATGAAAGGAATCATAATTCCGAGCTCTGTAAGGCTTTTCAAACCTTCGTAATAAGTTTCCCATATTTTTTTTCTCCTTGATTGTATGCTGTCAAGATTTTCCAATTGTGCATAAAGATATGCAGCAATTATTTCCGACGGAAGAAATGATGAGCCTATGTCAACCCATCCGTATTTGTTTACCGCTCCCCTGAAAAATTCAGAACGGTTAGTGCCTTTTTCCCAAATCACTTCTGATCTGTTCCTCAGCTTTTCGTCATTGATGACAAGCATTCCGCCTTCACCTGAGTTAATATTTTTTGTTTCGTGAAATGAGAAAGTTGACATATGTCCGATAGATCCGAGCGGGATCCCTTTATAAAATGAATCAACAGCCTGTGCTGCGTCCTCGATGACAAGCAGATTGTATTTTTTTGCCAGATTCATTATCGGATCCATATCGCAGGCGATACCTGCGTAATGTACTGGAACAATAACTTTTGTCCTGGGCGTTATCAACTCCTCAAGATGCTCTGTGTCTATATTTGGATTCCGGGAATTGCTGTCGGCAAACACAATTTTTGCTCCCTGCCTGACAAATGCAAGTGCACTGGAAACAAAAGTGTAGGAAGGAACTATCACTTCGTCTCCCGGCTTTATATCAGCGAGCATTGCAGTCATTTCCAGGGCATCTGTACAAGATGTTGTCAGCAACGCCTTTTTGAAAGAATATCTCTTCTCAAAAAAGTCGTGGCATTTCTTAGTGAATATCCCATTCCCAGAAATTTTACCTGAATAAACCGCCTGATACATATAATGCATCTCTTTACCTGTGAGGTAAGGTTTATTAAATACAATTTTCATCTGATCCATAGGTGATATATATTAACGATACTTTTTATATTAAATCCGCAGGATTCATAGAACCTGCAAGCTGCATAATTGGCTTTCTGGGTAACTACCTCAACAGTTGTGATTTTATTGTCTTTAAAGAATAGTAAGGCAGCTCCGATAAGCTTTTTACCAATAGCCTTTCCTCTCTGATTTTCTTCCACAGCAATTAACCCAATTAAACCTGTGTTCTCACCCATGGCCAGAGTGATAAAGCCCAGAATCTCGTTTCCTTCATTATAAGTAAGAACTTCATTGGCCAATTTTCGCTCCACAGATTTCTCAATCCATTCAGTATATAATCTTTCAAACTCATTATTATGAAAGTCAGGATCAATTTTAAAACGTGAATACAAACCACTTTGTATAGCCAGGTTTTTAAGCTTCTCCGATGTATTAATAAAATTATAGGTAGTAATATGATCAGTAACCGGGAAATTGAATTCCCTAGTTACCTCGATTGAGTAGGTCACCTTCTCGGCTGCAAGAAATACGGAAATTTGTTTCAGAGAGTCATTGGAGACAATGTCGTCAGGATCCACAAAACAATAAGCCAGTTTAAAATCTTGTTCTTCAAGTTCTCTGATTAGATTATTTAGCTTTTTTAACCCAAATTCAGTAACTCTGACAGATGCAATTTTATAACCAAAAAAATGAGTGTCCCAATCAAGTAATAAAAAGTCCTTCATCTAGCTTAACTCTCCTTTTCTCATTATGTTTTCAAAAAAATCAATGCGAATTTCAGGAGAACAGGATTTTACCCCAAGATTTCTGCACTGAATAGATAGTTTATTATAATCAGTCGTGCTCAAATTAAGTATATTATATATTCCCTGCGCCATATCACTTCTATCTTTAAACCTGGCCCTGTATCCGGTTTCTCCGGTAATTACCAAATCAAGCGCTACTCCCATTTCAAAAGATACAACAGGAGTTCCACACATAATAGATTGATTGATCATCATGGGCCCTGAGTCTTCAATGGAAGGACATAAAAAAACATCGGCAGCCTGGTATGCAGATGCAATTCCGTAATTGTTATCCAAATAACCAAGATATTGGGATTCAAATGGCAATGATCCGGCGATAGCGTCGAATCCTCTTCCCGCAATAAGCAATAAAATCTTATCTCCCAGACCAGAATCGGATCTTGATACAAGTTCTTTCAGCTTATCAAGGCTTTCGATAAGAAAATGCATCCCTTTACGCATTTCTGAGAGACCAACAGCTCCGAAAAAGATGACTTTTTTGTCCGGATTAACTTTTAAATCCAGCCTCAGCTTTGCCTTGTCAACAGGTTTAAAAACAGATGGATTTATAGGCAGAAGTAGTTTATGAATTGGCTTATTTTTAAATAAGGTACTCAATCTGGCCTGCTGATATTGCCACTCTGAACCGGCCAGGACATGAATATTTACTTTGTCAAGGAAATCTTTCTTAAAGAGAAGGTTTTTATGGCTGATATCAAGAGGATCTGAAGAATAGAGACCCGGGCAGTTTCCGCAATTCATTTGATATCCTTTACATTCCCACGCATAATGACAGCCTCCGGTGAAGGGCGCCATATCAAACATAAGCCAGAATATTTTTGCACTGGTAAACTTATGAAACTCGTAAATATTTTTTGTATTGATAAAACCTTTTGCAAAAAGGATAATGATCATATCAGGCTTCAACCCGGCTGCTTTTAGTATTCTCCTGGTTCTGTAAATTTGCTTTTTCTCATTTAACTCAAAAAAAGGATAATTGGGATCTGTCCTGATTTTGTCCTTTAGTTTCAAAAACTGTTTCAACTTGTCTAATCTCCATTCTATTTTTTCTTTCACTAGCTTCCGTCTGGCCGCCAGAGAAGACTCTAAGCTGATTATTCCTTCAGGATAATCATAGTCATGATTATTAACAAGTAATTTAACCTCATGATTTTTTACTTTAAGTTGATTGAATAGATCCAATGCAACAATACCAGATGCTTTTAATGGATTATGTGTATTTAAAATTAATATGTTCATGCTTATTTATTCCATATACCGGTGGCCGTGTTATTTATTAATTTCTTATACTGTATGGGTGACCATATAGCGCTTATAGCGCCCAAAATTACTGTTGATAACAAAACTCCATAAATACCGAAATGTTTACCCAAAAATATTGCCAGAGGTATATTTAGTATTGCACCAATAGTGCTGATATATAATTGTAGTTTAATTTTCCCCACTCCGTTAAGAAATTGAGAAAATATTCCACACCACCCATTAACAATAACATAAGCAGCCATAACCACAGATATACTGATAGATACCTTAATTTCCTTACCTACCCACATTCTGTAAACAAATGTCGAAAGAAGAAGCATGATTACAACTCCAATTACAATTAATCCCCATATTAATATAAGTTTATTTATTGTGTTTTTAATCCAATCTATATCTCTTTTAACCCAGGCTTCTGTATACGCACTCCACAATGGCAACATGATTATACTAAAGGACATTGTAATAACGCTAAAGTATTTATAAGCAATATTATAGGGTGTTACTTCTTGCGGTCCAAAAAGATGAGCAATTATAATGTTACTGGTTTGATAAAAAATAACAGCTGCCAATTGAATAACAAAGAATTTTATTCCTAGACTCATCAGATCTCTGGCAAAATGAAACTTTACAAATTTAACAGAAGGGGCATACTTTTTATAACTATGTGTATAAAACCAAAGACTGGATGAGAGAAGAACCAGTACAGGTGTAACACTAAATACAGTACCCAGATAAATCAAATTACCCGAGGTCGTTTTAGTAAGAAGATATATTATGCCTAATGAAAACAGGTTTCCGAGAAACCCAAATACAGACGCTTTTGCAGGTTGCTGGTTTGCTGTTATAATTGTAGTCATCAATTGCATGACAAATTCAAGACAAAAGAAAGTGAAAACTATCAAAGCCAGCGATCTTAATTCACCCGACATATCAGCAGGTGTATTCAGAATCTTTGCCCAGTTTAAAAATGGATTAATGCAAAAGAAAATAAATAATACAATCGCTATAATAATTATTAATATCGCGTAGGTTGTACTGACATATGTTCGTGCCAGCTCAGTCTTCCCACTTGCTACGGCTTCAGCAAATTTATTTCTCAATCCGTTTCCCAGGCCAATATCAAAAAAATTAAACCAGCCGACAATAGAACTTAAAGTAAGCCATATTCCATATCGTGTAGGATTCACATAATGGATAGTGACAGGAACTAAAAAAAGACTTATGGCAATGCTAAATCCTTTAAGCATTGCTATAAACACAATATTTTTTTTGGCGTTTATGCTACGTTCATTCCCTTGAGTAAAGAAGTTTTTAATAAGTAGCAGAGGGCTGGTCCATAACATTTTATTGATTTCTTAGTTTAAATTTCGAGAATTATTGTCAGGTTATTACCTCTTTTAACATAATGGAAAGAAAAGGTATGACATAATTAATCATTAATTTTTTAGTATTGAAGCTCTTCGCAGCAAGCTACGAAGAATCTTCGATCCCCTAAGGTAAATTCTTAATGCTCGCTGACTCCGNNGAGCTCGGCGAAGCCAATGCGCTCTCGGGGATTCAAATCTAGTAATAATTTATATATTCCATTTTAAAAGTGAGCATTATAAGGCTTTAGCAAATGAACTTGATCAGGAATCAGAGATTCTTCGAAGACCATTATTTCATGGGCGAGATTTATTTTAAAGGGCCATCTGTTAAATCTAAAGTCTATTCCCATAGAAATACCAGGGTCGTATTGATGAAAAATTAAAAATATAGATGATTATTAATCAATTTAAGAGAAATTAAAGCGTTCCAGGGATTCCCGGAGAAGAATGATAATTCAAGTTAAATTATTAGTCCGCTTATGCTAAAATAAATCTTAATTAATTTGTAAGTTTATAAAATAAAATGTGGAACTTAATATATGGGACAATATTATCAAAAAATATTAACTCAAAGATTCTCTCCTTTATTGAATTCTTGTGGGATTGGGAATTTAACAAAATCTATATATGCTGGCAAAGGGCAGATTTTAATTTTACATCGTGTTGTTCCAAAAATGTCGGGAGAACGTATTCACAACCATCTTAGCCTTGAAATAAGCCCTGAGCATCTTGAGAGAATATTTGTGTATTTTGAAAGAAAAAATTCTGATTTTATAGATCTTGATACCCTGCCAACGTGGCTAGAAACCAACCGTAGAACAAAAAAGAAATTTGTTATTTTCACTTTTGACGATGGTTATAAGGATAATCTTCAGTTCGCGTACCCTGTATTTAAAAAGCATAATATACCTTTTACAATATATATTACAAGTTCAATACCCGACGGACGAGCAATTATCTGGTGGTATATTCTTGAAGATCTTATTTTAAAATACGACAGGATTCAATATTCGTTTTCAGTCGGATCTATAAATGCAAAATGTCTGACTCACAGAGCAAAGGAGAGGACATTTACTCATATCAGAAAACTGATAACTATGTTGAACAGCATGAATCTGGAAAAGGAGCTAGCAGATTTTTTCAGCAGATTTGGTTATAACGTTCTTGATCACAGAGCCGAAATGGGACTGACATGGGATGAGATAGCTGTACTTGCAAAAGATCCAATTGTTACTATCGGTGCTCATACTCTTAACCATTATAATCTTCGTAATCTGACAGAGAAACAATCACTTTATGAAATAATGGAATCGAAAAAAATCCTGGAGAAAAATTTAAATATTAAGGTAAACCACTTCAGTTACCCGTTTGGAAAGTATACGTCAAGAGAGATTGATTTTGTGAAACAAAGCAACTTCCTGACTGCAACAACAACTGAAAATGCAAACGTATTCTATAAACACCTGAACCATCCGTATACTTTGCCTCGAATTACAATTAATACCCTTACCAGCGAAGATGTTTTGAATCTGCATGTAAATGGATTTTACCCGGCAATTCTGAATAAATTCAGAAGGGTGGTGCACTGATAACTGATATTGTTTTCGGTGGAATTAAAAGGTCGATTTTCAGCCGTACTTTTTTTTAATTAATTCTCAGATTATCTTATTGGTAAAATTAATGAACTTTTCCTGAAGTGTCTTTTCTGAGAATTCCTGTATTAATAATCTATGCCCATTCATTCCTAAATTATTTCTCAGGCTGTAATCATTAACAAGTAGATATAGTTTTTCAGCCAGTGCTCTATAATCTTTAACGGGAGCAATGAACCCGGTTATGCCATCTTTTACAAGATAAGTTGCATCGCCTGCATCTGTCGACACCACAGGTAGGGAAAAGTTAAGAGCTTCCATTATAGTATTTGGCATGCCTTCTGAATCTGAACTCAGGAAATAGATGTCTGCTGCCCTATAGTAATCATCAATATTAGAAGGATTCCGTACAATAGTTACATCGGCAATCTGGAGGCTCTTAACCCAGTTTTGAATTAGCTGATACAGTTCACCATCGCCCACAAGAATGTATTCAATTTTCTTTTCATGGATCATTTCTTTCAACAAAAGAATTGATTTTAAAGCCGTTAAATAGTCTTTTTGGTCTGTAAACCGGCCTACAGACAATATTTTTATTATTTCTTTCTCGGGCCTTGCCAATTCAGATTGTATGTTGTTGATACAATTCTGTATAACTATTGATTTTTCAGGAGAAAATCCATTTTTGATAAAGACCTCTCTTCCATAATAGTTATTAAAAATCATATAATCAAGCATGTATTTTTGCAGTAACAATGTCACGTAAAATTTCACAGCGGGAAGAGATGAAGATCTGACACCCCCTATACATTTAATATTTTGAAACAGAGAAACAATTCCTGCCAGAAAATTGTCCAGCGTAAGGTATGCAAAAAGAACCCTGATTCTGTACTTTTTTATATATGTAATCAACTGGATACTCCTGGAAAAGATATTTCCTGATAATTGAATATAAAATATTTTTTCTTTTTTAATGAAATCAAGGTGTTGTTTTAACTGAGGTTTGCTTTTTTGAACAAAATAATAAACCTCGAATTCACTTCCCATCAATTTAGCCTGAAGCAGACTTTGCTTTTCAGCACCACCCATATCCAGGCTATTTATTAGTATGCCTATTGCAACCTTATTGTTCACAAATATAATTATTCAGTTAATGTCTTTAAGTGAAATCTCTCTTTGGAATATCTGAGGAAATACCAATTACAAGGCTACCATCAAGCATGCTTTCGCCCCGTCAGTCACATCATTCAGACTAACAAAATGTAACAATAACACAGTAAATCTGCCAGACTGTTCCACCTCCGGGCTTAACAGTGTAATTCTGCCGTTAACCTGCTATTGATCTTCTTCAGGAATGCAAAACTATGTAAAATTACCAAATGGAGATTTAAATTTTGATAAACACTCTCCTCTCTTCCACGGACAGCAGGATTAAACATGTTTACTTATTTTTTAATTAATTTGTTGATCTGAATGTTAAAATAAACTAATATAAAATTAGTGAAAGAGCCAACCAGAAGATCTTTTAACTAACCTTAATTCAGAACCTCACTCCTAACATAACATATTACAAACATTATTAAAAATAACTATGAAAATGAATATATATATTTCTGCTCAGTTTTTAATCCACATTTGCAATAGATATTGAAGCTCTTCGCAGCAAGCAACGGAGAACCGANNACCGATCCGCCACTTGGCGGAGAGTTCGGCGAAGCCAATGAGCTCGCGGGGATTCAATTTCCAATAAATCTCAGATCGGGTGTTTATTTACTGGAACTGGCTAGAGGCAATGCAGTTCTGGTAACCCAGAGATTAATAGTTAAGACCGGCTGAAATAATGAACAGGAATTTCTTTATAATAAAAGTCTGAACGAGTCATAAACTATTCTGAACAGTGATTTATGGTCAGGATCTTTTATAGCGCAATAAAGAAATACAATGGTCTCGGTTCCTTTGTACTATTCATACTATTTTATGCTACTTGTTGCTTTATAACTAATAAAATAATTATAAACAGGTAAAAATAATATCCGGATTTTTCTGTTAATTTGAAGCCATAAGAACAATCAAAAGAATCGGATTAAAAATTTATTTTTAAGAAATCTCATGAGAAAAAAAAGATTATTCATTTCAATATTTATTATTGTTTTGTTTCTCACTGCAGGCTTCTTCTTAACTAAACCAGCTTTCAATTATCTCTCAGGGTACCTTTCAAAATCAGAGCAAGTTAGAGCGAATATACTTATTGTGGAAGGCTGGCTTCCAGAATACGCTATTGATATGGCCCTTAAGGAGATTGAAAAAGACAAATATGAATATATAATTACTACCGGGCTTAAGTACTTTGAGGAATACTTTGAACTCTCAGAAAACGGATACCTGGTTTTTCATCCAAAAATTGCAAATTCTGTCAGAAATGATGAGAGCCGGCATATAATTGAAGTCGATGCCTACGGTTCATTGAATGGCGCATACTCTGCACACTTCAATGTGTATGTAAATAATGTGCAGATGGGTGATTTTTTTGCTGATAAACATAAAAGGAAATATTCTGTAAAATGGGTTGGACCACTTTCGGCGATAGAAACCATAGCAATTCAGTTTACCAATGACAAGGTTGATGAATATGGCGATATAAACTTGTATGTCAAAGACATAGTCATAGACCATAAAATAGTGACCCCCTATCTCAATAACTCTGAGTATGATATGTACCAACTGGGAGGAAAGAGAAGGATGGTCAATAATTTTAATTCGGTTGCTGAGTTGGCAAGGAATCGATTACTGGCTATGGGAATCGATTCTGCAAAAGTAACAGCCGTCCCGGGCGCCATGGTTAATATCAACAGGACTCTGACAAGTGCCCTCGCCTTCCGTGACTGGCTGAACAAATCCGATATAAATATTAAAGGACTAAATATTATTAGTCTGGGCGCTCATACCAGAAGGACCTGGATGATTTATAATAAAATTTTAAAGGAGAGATACCCGATTGGAATTATATCGATCCCTGATTATGACTACAACCACTCACACATCTACAAACTCTTTAAGACTGTTCGTGAAACGCTCGGAATAATTTATTACTGGATCATTCTGATCCCGTATTAGCCAAAATTTAATTTCGGATCACTTTCCCGGGCAAATAACAGCAGTTATTTTATAAGAATGAAATCGATACGCCGGTTCAGCTTCCGGTCTTTTTCAAGGAAATTTGTCGCTATCGGTTTGGTGCCGCCAAAGCCTGTTGCAACAAGTCTCTTAGTGCTCACTCCCCTGTTTATTATATAGTCAACCAATAAATGTGCACGTTGCTGAGACAATGACAAACTGGTTTCTGCGGGACCAGTATTATCTGAATGAACTGCAATTTCAAGTTTTATTGCCGGATATTTATTCATAAGCTTTACTATCTGATCAAGCATAATATACGCATTCGAAGTAAGTCTGTCAGAGCTGTCAAAATACGAATCAGCAAATTCACCATTTATTTTTATCAGATTATGGAGTTCTTTTTCATCCGGCTCTTTGAGTACATATAGTTTTATCCTGACATTTTTGAATCCAAGGCCATATAACTCATTGTATGCAGGGTAAGTCGCCATTAGTGTCATTTGCTGATCAACTATATAACTATAAGCACTGTCTTCAGGAATAAATTTTTCCGTAATCCTGTACCTTTTCGGAACATTTCTGAAGGTCCAGCTATCTATTCCAATCTTGGTTTTTGATGAAAGCAATTCAACATTAAACACTGCCTCTTTCCTGAACTCTGATTCTGCCGAGAATTTAGTCAATATTTGATTATTTTCATATTTTCCAATATACGGCACAGACGCTTTGGCTGAAGCCATTTTGGCAATAAGCAATTCTTTTTCGTGATTATCTGCCAGTACCAGAATTTTTTTAGATACACCTTTCTTGCTTGAATTACCGGTTGAGATTGATTTTAAAATCAATTCCAGGTTGACCAGGTGTTCGCCATTTTCCCTGAATACATGTTTCACCTTTGCGCCGGATGATCTCTTCCCATCTCCGAAATTCCAGGCATAGCCTAATATTTTAAATCCCGGAATATAAGAACCGAGTCCGTCAAATTTGATTGAATCATTTTTGAGAACAATGTCAGGAGAATTAATAAACGGTTGTTTAAAATTATGGATTTCAAGTGTGTATACTAATTTTGAAAAAAACAATTTCCCTGTTGATTTGTCAAAAATATCAAGCCTGACCTCATAACTTCCTGCACCCGGGAAACAATGTCTTACCTTCGACCCGGTCTCCTTATGACCGTCTCCGAAATTCCAGATATACTTCAGGTTTAATGTATCAACAGCGATGGTTCCACTGTCAATTAGCATGAAACAATACTGATTATCCTTCTGGATGTTGGTATAAAGTACTTGTGGAGAATTTATTGTAAAGTGATAGATATCAATTGATTTGTCTCTGTTTGATGAAAAATATCCCTCCTTCATGAGTGTATCCGTGACAATCCCGAAATCATCAAATTCGGAATTAATCGGTGAATCAAGGCATACAGGAGTAAGCCAAGTTGAATCTGAATAAATTGAAAAGAAAATATCCTTCCCTCCATGTCCGGGGAGTCCATCGGAGGAAAAGAACAGTTCTCCTGCGGAATTAATAAAAGGGTACGACTCATTTCCTTTCGTATTAATAACCGGACCTAGATTTACCGGGTCTTCCCATCGGCCATTTTTCCACAGACTGTAATATAGATCTGATCCTCCAAATCCACCTGGCTTGTCAGAAGCAAAATACAATTCCTTCCCGTCGGCAGAAAGACATGGCGTGGTTACATTATACCATTCATTGTTTATTCTCAAATCCCTGACCTTTGTCCACTGTCCTTCAATAAGTACCGCTGTAAAGATGCCCAGTTTATTTCGTGAACCCGAATTATCACCTAATTTACTTGTGACATCCTGATTCCTGGAATAGAAGATAGTATCTCTTGAACTGTTAAAAGTTACAGGGCCGTCATTTAAGATTGTCGTCAGGTTTTTTGAAAACAGCTTTGCATTTTCCCAGCTCGCTTTTCCGGTAGTATCAACATAATATATTTTAAAGAGCCCCTTATTCTGAGAAGTTGAATGGTATGATAAACCAACATTCCTGTTCGAAGAGAATACGATCCCGTTTTTATAAAAAACAGGGGAAAATTCATCATATTTATCTGAACTGAAGGAAGCTTTCTTAATAATATAGGTTGTTGTTTGTCCCAGAATTATTTGTGGAAATAAGACTATCAATATAACGACAACCAAT
Organism: Bacteroidales bacterium; assembly: GCA_003157015.1. GTDB lineage: Bacteria > Bacteroidota > Bacteroidia > Bacteroidales > VadinHA17 > LD21. The sequence goes on along the minus strand of PMIJ01000155.1, from coordinate 43,948 downwards.
TTTCGAATCATAATTATGGTTTTAACCAATGAGTAGCAAGTGCACTTAAAGTTAAAATTATATTTGTTAACCTGAATGAAAATATTTAAATATTTCTGTAATTCAGGCAATGCGGGTCTCATTAAACTTCACTGTTATAACTATTAAAAGTTCAAAGGGCTGACAGCATTAACCTTATAATGAAATTCATATCTGAGCATTAGTTCATGAGAACCATTGCTGTATTGACCTAACGTACCAAAATCAAAATCGTAGGTATAGGCAACCCTGAATTGGTTATTTACAGCAATTTGAAAAAGCGCTCCAATTGATCTCTTATTCCGATAAGATATTCCGCCCCATATTCTGTCGTTATAACTTAAGTAGCCATTTAAATCAACAAGTAGTTTTTGTCCGGGTGAGATCGTTACAAGCGTTGAGGGGAGAAGCTTTATTTTCTGATTCAGAGAATAGACATATCCTGCATTTATTTCATAGTTATACTTACCAGGATTAAACATCAGAGTATACTTATCTTTGTTAAGACTGAATTTGTGGCCTATCAGATTTGGAATGGATAAGCCGGAAAAAAAATTCTTGTATGTGTAGTATGTTCCAAAAGTAAAGTCAGGTAATATAAAGACCTGAGAATTGACCAGAAAATTTTCATCCCCGGGATCGAGCACAACAAGATCTGCCCAGGCTGTGTTAGTTGTTATTATTCCTGCACCAAGACCAAATGACAGTGTACCTTTATCCATATTAATTTTGTAAGAATAATTTGTAAGAAACTGGGTTTCTTTTGTGACTCCTATTTTATCATTGATTATGATGAATCCCAGTCCAAGCTTAGAATCGAGAAATGGAGCATCTGCTGATAGAGTCATAGTTTCAGGAGCACCCGGAATCCCTGTCCACTGGCGTCTGTAAAAAGCTGCAATATTTAAAGCTCCTCTATACCCCGCATAAGCGGGATTTATGATGAGGGGATTTAATACATACTGACTCGTGACCGGATTTAATTGGCCGGCCATGCTCATAGGAATCAGCAGTAAAATAAACAATTTAATTAATCTTTTCATCACTAACGTCTTATTACAATATACCCACTAATAGATTTGCCATTTGCTGGCTTCAAAACAAAAAAGTATGTATCATCTGGGAGAGGATGTTTATTATAATCAACTCCATTCCATGAATTATCATAATTCGTGTTTTTATAAACCTCAGCTCCTCTCCTGTCGAAGATTATCAATTCCGTCTTGCCGAGGGTTGCTAATCCTCTGATTACGAAATTATCATTCCTTCCATCCATATTTGGTGTGATCAGTGTTGGAATGACGAGATTATGGACAAAGATGTTGACTGTGTCAAAAACCGCAGGACACACCCCTCTTTTTACAGTCCATAACAGAAAATTATCTCCCGAAGATAGACCACTTACGGAAGTTTTTGGATCTGTACTATCAGAGAAGTCACCTGAACCTGATACCAGCGACCAGATACCCGTTTCATTATTATTTAGCGTAGCATCAAGTGTTGTACTAAACAGATAATAAAGAGTTTGATCAACACCAGCATTGGGTACCGGTCGTGGATCAATTGTTACAATTACCGGTTTTATGTTAAAATATCCCGATACTGTTGTTCCTTTAATATAATAAGTACCGGCAGTCGCTGCAGCAGGTGTACTATATGGTATAGTCGCTTCCGAATCTGTCCAGTAAGTATATGTCAAACCAGGAGTTGAACCATCAGTTATCGAGGAGTTTGTAATGTCCACAGTGTTTGGGGAACATACTGCTGAAGGATCCG
>PMIJ01000155.1:0-42138 GCA_003157015.1 Bacteroidales bacterium | reverse complement strand
CCGGATGATGGTAATCCACTCAATACCACACTTCCCGTCGGTATTGCCAACGTTGGCTGGGTAATTGTCCCAACTGTTGGAGCTGCAGGTGTTGGTGGTTGAGCAGGAATGATCACATTTGCTGAGGCAACTGATAAACATCCCTCAGCAGTCGTCACTGTATAGTTATATGTTCCTTGAGTGAGACCAGTTATAGTAGTGCTTGTTCCGGTTCCTGTTGTGCTTACTGTACCCGGGTATCGTATTAGTGTCCAGGTACCTGATGATGGTAAACCCGATAATATAACACTCCCTGTAGGTACTGTACATGATGGCGGTGTTATTGTCCCTACTGAAGGTGCAGCAGGTATTGGTGGTTGCGCATTTATCAAAACACTTCCCGATGGTGAGGATATACATCCTGTTGAATTAGTAACAGTAAAAGTATATGTGCCTGACGGGAGTGTTGAAACAGTAGCCGTGGTTCCTGAACCTGAAATTGTAACTCCACCGGGGTTCCTGGTTAATGTCCAGCTGCCTGTTGATGGCAGCCCGCTTAAAACCACACTTCCCGTAGACAATGCACATGTCGGTTGAGTAATAGCCCCAACAACAGGTGCAGCCGGAGAGGAAGGTTGCGGACTTATAACCACATCGGCTGATGACGCAGATGTACATCCTTCAGCACTGGTTACCGTAAAGTTATATGTACCCGCCACAAGACCTGAAACAGTTGTACTTGTTCCGGTTCCGTTTGTTATTATAGCACCCGGATTACGGATTAATGTCCATGTACCTGCAGGAGGTAATCCATTAAGTACTACACTTCCTGTTGCTACTGTACACGTCAGATTGGTAATTGTCCCAACAACCGGTACTGTCGGTAAAGCATTTACAGTTAAAGTATACGTAGCTACCGCTGCAGCACAGGGTGCCCCTAATGGATTATCGGTTGTTACAGTTATTATCACAGTTTTGCCGCCATCTGCCACAGCAGGAGTGTAGGTAAATGTAAATGGAGATGTGTTGGCTGATGATGGATTCACAGTACCAGCTCCATTATCAGTTAAGGTAACACTCGTAACAGTCCCACCGAAACTATTTCCAGTGACCGTCACTGCTGTTATGCCACATGTGTTGGCACTGCTGCTGCTTAGGGTAACAGTCGGAGGATTAATACACCCGCAAGACACTGAAAAGAGAGTTCCTGAGGTTGTGCATCCTCCAGCATTTCTTACAGATAAATAATGGCTTCCATTATTAACAGAGTTAAATATGGGACTTATTTGATAGGTGCCACCATCAAGGCTGTACTCAAGGCCAGTTCCGGTTGGACTGGTTACTGTTACTACTGCATGACCAAAGCCCAAAGAACAATCCACACTCTGAACAGGAGTTGCCGGAGATGCCGGTTGTACATTAATAACGACGCTTCCAGAGGATGAAGATATGCATCCGGAAGAATTAGTGACAGTAAAAGTATAAGACCCTGGTGAAAGGTTTGAAATGGTTGTAGTTGTACCACTTCCTGCTGTTGTCACACTTCCTGGGTTTCGGGTTAAGATCCATGCGCCGGGCGATGGCAAACCATTCAGCACTACACTACCTGTGGCCACTGAACATGTTGTCTGGGTAATAGTTCCGACAGAAGGGGCCGCCGGTGTTGGTGAAATTACAACAGAAACGGTCGCTGTTGCTATCCCGCAACCTCCTGAAGCCGCTATCGTGTAAGTAACTGTATAGGTTCCTGCAGTGCTTGCACCAGGAGTGATTGCTCCTGTGGATATGTCAATGGATAAGCCTGCGGGCGCTGCGGAATAGGTACCGCCGGAGGTTCCAACCAAGGTTACATTCTGTATTCCTTCCGAGCTACACCATGGTGAGCCAGTATAAGAGATGACGGCTGTGGGTTGGGGTGTGACGGTTATAGTCGTTGTAGAAGTGTTAACCGTTCCACATGTGCCACTGGTTATTGCACAATAAAACGTGGATGTTGCTGTCAGGTTACCGGGTGTATAAGTTTGAGTTGTAATCCCGGTTGATACTAAGTCTTTATACCATAAATAGGTATAGGAACCAGTACCTCCTCCTCCAGTTGCAGTAAAAGTTCCCGGTGAGGTATTATAACATATTGGTGAAGATCCTCCGCTGATACCGGCTGTTAAAGCACCATTTACTGTTATTGTTGTTGTGGAAGTGTTAACCGTTCCACATGTGCCACTTGTTATTGCACAATAAAATCCGGATGTTGCTGTCAAGTTACCGGGGGTATATGTTTGAGTTGTAACTCCTGTTGATAATAAATCTTTATACCATAAATAGGTATAGGAACCAGTCCCTCCCCCTCCAGTTGCAGTAAAAGTTCCCGGTGAGGTATTATAACATATTGGTGAAGTACCGCCACTGATACCGACTGTTAAATTAGCATCTACTGTTATTGTTGTCGTTGAGGTGTTAAGTGGAAGACATGTTCCACTGCTAATTGCACAGTAAAATGTCGATGTAGTAGTCAAATTTCCGGGATCGTAAGTTTGAGTAGTAATACCAGTGGATAAACCATTCTGATACCACAAATAGGTATATAAACCAGTCTCTCCACCACCTGTTGCTGTAAATGTTCCTGGTGACGTATTATAACAAATTGGTGAAGTTCCCCCACTGATTACAGCACTTAAATCACCTACACACTGAGCTTCCGCCTTACCAGCAAATAATAACATAATAAATATCAAAATGAAAGTTTGTTTCCTCATGTTATTTATTTTGCGGTGTTTTTCACGACTCTGCATAGTACCTGACTACATTAAATTTAAACATACCTATTATGAAAAGGTTCATAAAATTCATTTCGAACAGAATATAAATAATCTATATTACCTCTTATTAAATCATTATCCGTTGTACAATTATTTAAATCCCAATAATCTTCACTATTTCCATTTTCTTAAAAAGATTTTATTCAAATCAGTCCGAAACATAATCAAGATTGATTTGAGATATAAAGGTATGTGTTTAATCTTTGAAAATGGTCGCCACATATAACAATTCAGTCCAATTATATAATTAAATCTTACTCGAGTTATGCTTTCGTCCCGTCAGTCACAATATGATGAACTAACAAACCAAAATAAAATTCCTCTTCTGTTAATAGCAAAAACTTACCTGTCGATAAATCTGCTAATCCATTGACTTAAGAAGATACTGAAAAATAATCAAGACTCTCTTCAAAAAACAGTCTTGAAAAACTAAGATAATTATAATAAAAAGAAATCAGGTTTTTATTTGACCAACTCAGACAAATCGTCCATTAGAGGAGATAATTATTAAATTAAAAATAATTTAAAATTGAAGCTCTTCGCAGCAANNAAATTCTTAATGCTCGCTGACTCCGCAGCAAGCAACGGAGAATACGCTTGCGGGGATTCAAGACAAATCGTAAACAGAACTGTGGATTTTTGCATGAAATTGGTTTCCTTTTTAAGGTTACAATACTTAATTTCTATAACGAAGAAAATTAAGTCAGATAAACACATAAGTATCAAATAAAAAAAGCCTGCAGTTCAACTGCAAGGCTTTCCAGGGGTAGCGAGACGGGGGAATGATCCCCGGACCTCATGATTATGAACCCTCTAAATACTGATATTCTGTTTGTTACCTATTTTCTTTCGTTTTCATTATTAGTATTTTAAGTTTACTTGTTTTCTTTAATTTTACTGGGTATTTCTGTGTTTTATTGAAATCCTAGTACAGTTTCTAGAAGAGAGCACTGTTTAAATCAAATAACTCCTCATTATTCATACCACCAATATAATGGTTAATAGTAACGGCCACCGTTGAATGTCCCATAGTCTCTGCAATTTTAACAACCGATTTATTGGCCCTATTCAGCGTTGAAGCATAACATCCTCTGGCTTTATTAATCCTCAAGCATGAAGTGAGATTCAGTTTTCTGGTTATTGCTTTAAGATGTACATTGTGTTCCCCTCTCATCTTGTTTGATTTATTATCAATGGTTTCTTCTGAATAACCTTCTTGAAGTAATCCCAAGACAAATGCAATGTTCTTGTTGCCTATTTTCTCAAGAAGGTCATTAACACCTTTGGTCGAATATTTTGGGTGCTGTCATTTCAAATACTAGACCATCACTCGATAGTGAAAAGATGAAATTGTATTATTGATTTTGCATCAAGTGAACTGCCGTTGCCCTTGACCACCATAAGCCGGAATTAAGTGCTTCTTTTTTAGTTATATATGACCAATGTAATTTGACCGGACAAATGTGGTTAACACGTCCGGCTTTTGCATACTTTTAATACATCAAATCAAATTTATGTCAATTGAATTAAATTTCATAAATTTAATCTGATAAATACTTACGTCATAAAGCTGTTGTTTTTGAATCATGAGATACATATCTGCCAAAAGACCAAAATCTTATTCTGAAAATGGCACTAATCGTGTAATTAATATTGTTTATGGCTACTCAAGTCATAAACTAAACCCTATTTGTCTCCTAGGCCATGGTAAAATCATTAAGTAAAGCATATTTAAACTCACACTTTAATCCTTTCATTATGAAATTAATCCGTTATAAACATAGTCTTCTTATTTATTCTCTGATTGTTATGCAAATATATTTCTTAACATCATGTAATACAAGATCATACAATTCAAAACATCAAGCCGGGAAAATTGGATTTCTTGGGTTTTATCTTGATATGGACTATGTAAAAGTAAAAAGTACAATGGATTCTTTACTTAACATTAGTGATTTACAATATTTTGAAACTACAGATATACTTGGGACTAAACAAAAAAATTTATACCATAATTTTTCAGACATAAATCCTTTTCTTTATGCAAAAATTAATCTTAGAGGGACTTATATAATTGATCAAAGGTTAACCAGTATTCAATTAACTCTATGCAACAGGTTAAATACCGGAGAAGAAGGGTTTTCCTATAATTGTGATCTGAAAGAACTTAAAAGATTATTTGAATTATATAAAGAAAAATATGGGACGCCCATATTACTTGGCCAGGGAGAAAAATATGATTGGTTGTCAAAAAAAATTTCAAATGTTTATTCCCCGGGTCCAAACGGAAGATGGTTTATGGATAAGATATATTTTTGGGATAAGGGAAACTATATAATATATTTTGATTTTGGGTATCCGGAAAGTTTGACCAGCTCAGATAATCCAATCGCAAAATCTGATGTTCATGAATTGCATGATTCGACAAGTGCTCCTATAATATACTATGACTTTACACAAGACTATATAGATAAGCTACTTGATAAAGCGAGTGGATTAAAAGAAAACCAATTTAAATAAAACCAATTGCTTTGTAATACCCTGGTTTAAAATACCTTTAAAAATCATTTACCTGTATTTATCTGTTAAGACATTAAAAGGTACAATCTCAACTGGCAGATTCACGCTAATGGATTCACCCTGGCCCGGAGAATGATGTTTGATCCTTTCCTCAAGATCATTAGTGTATCCGAGATATATTCTCACATTGCTACATTTCAAAATGTAGAGATACCAGATTTGCTGTGAAAGGCCACCTCAAAATCCGGTCATGTTTCACCGAACATACAAAACAAAACAACAAACTTATAACTCAGACTTTGAGTGGTCATTTTATTTCAACCAAAGTTGTTAAGGTCATCGGATTTTGACATTGTAAACAGGTTAACAAAAATTGCAACCCAAAAGGAACTTCCCAATGCCCAGGTTGCATTGTCCTGGTTGTTTAGCAAGCCTGCCATTACATCCCCTATAATAGGAGCCAGCAAACCAGGGCATTTAGAAGATGCCGTTGCTGCATTAACTGTAAAATTAACACAGGATGAAATCACTCAACTGGAAGAACTTTATCAACCGTACCCGGTACTTGGACATTCATAAAGTTATTTAATTATGAATGTTGCTATTAACAGTTAAAGTTAAAGCTTGAAATAATTTATTAAAAATAAAATTGTAGCCAGTTTTACGTATTGTATATTCGAAGTGGCTTTCTCCCGAAACAACTATTTTGCTTTATCCATAAAAGCATTGTTTAACATAATGCTAATTTGTATTTTATAAATGTAAATTTTAATTCAATTTTTTTCATCCATCTTTATTGATTCCAAAGCGAAATAATTTCTTCTGATTTTAATAGGATTGTCATACTTTTTAAATTTTCAAGAGACCGGTTATGCGCTTCCTGATTATATGAAGAAACAGCATCGGTAATAATTACAGGGAAAAAACCTCTGTTTGAAGCATCCCTGGCTGTTGATTCTACCCCAAATTCTGTGGCAATCCCGGTTATTGCAACTGTAGTTATGCCAGCATTTCTTAAAAGCATTTCAAAGTTTGTACCAATAAACATGCTTGCCGTGTTTTTGGGAATGACGATATCGCTACCATTTGGCTCAATAGTCAAATCAAGACCATTAGGAACCTGGTTCATTGAGGCAAACCTATTCTTGAAAAAATACTTCCTGACAGGCGATTCAAAATTTTCAGGAAGCGGAGTAATTTTCGAAAATATTACCTGAACGTTGTGCTTTTTAGCAGAAGAAATAACATTTTTGTTAGATTCCAGAAATGACTGGGTGTTAAAAATGTTCTGCACTAACCTGTTTTGAATATCCCAAATTAAAAGGACAGTTTTGGCAGGGTTTAAAATTTCTTTCAATTCGTTATTCATTTCCAAGTTTAATTATATTTTGAACTGGCTATTTATTTTAACTCCGTAATAAAACGAGCTTTTGGGGTTCGGACTTTTTTCAGGTTTACCAACCAATCATTTTCGGCATCCCTATAGCCAAACGCAAGCAATATAACGCTTCTCAAGCTCTTTTCTTTAAGATTTAACAATTTATCCAAAGCTGTATTGTCAAAACCTCCGATGGGGGTTGAATCAACCTTTAATTCAGCAGCTGCCGCTATTGCTATGCCAAAACTAATATATGCCTGGTATGCTGCATGTGTAAAATATTGTTCAGCTGAAAAAGAACTGAACCGGCTTGTTAACCTGTTTTTGTAATCGTCCATTGAATCAACAGGCACACCACGCTCTGAAACTGTTCTTGAAAAAACTTCATTGATACGCTCTTTTGTATAATTGTCCCATGCTGCAAAAATTAGCAAATGTGAACAGTCAGTAATTTGCGACTGATTATTGGCAATTGGTTTAATTTTTTCTTTTAGCTCGGAACTGGTTACCACAATAATCTCAAATGGTTGCAAGCCTGATGATGAAGGCGCTAGGTGAGCGGCTTCTAATATTGCATCTAACTTGTCCTGTGAAACGGCCTGGCCGTTCATTTTTTTAGTGGCATATCGCCACTTTAAAGCATTTAATAATTCCATATTTTCTAATATATAAGTATCAAATATTTGGCTGAACACGTGCTAATAAAGTTGAGAAATTTGTGTCATTTATTTACCAATGGGGGGAAAGCCGGTGACCGTGACCACCTTTGGCCGGAGTTAAATACATATCAATTAATAATTTTCACCAAAGATATGCATATCGGCGTAATGTGGTCAATATGCACGGCTTTTGCAGCTGATATAACTGGAAAGCCTGGGCCCCTGATCCCTTTTGGCTGGATTATATTGACCACCTCAAAATCCGGTCATCTTTCACCGAACATACAAAACAACAATGGTTTAACTCCGGGTTTGGTGGTCATTTTTTCTCAGCAAGAAGTGGTTAGATCACTGGCTTTCCCAAGTATATTATTAAATTAGTTGCATCATAAAAATACAGGAAGTAATTTTGATTACGCGAAGGATGGGTCTGATCAAATCTATTGGATTTAATCTGTTTGATCATATCCTTTAAGTCTTAATTTATATAAAACGACTTTATATGAAAAAATCATGTCTATTTCTGATAACGTTTCTCTGTCTATTTTCGCTTAGCGCACAGGTTCCTGATTTTGGACAGAATTGTTCAACAATAATTGTAGGAAAGGATGCAAGTGCTTCTGGTTTTGTAATTATTGCCCATAATGAGGATGATGGTGGCAATCAGATTGTGAACTTCTATAAATTTCCATCAAGGGATCACAACCAGGGGGAAATTCTTAAATTCAGGGAAGGAGCAGCAGAACAGCAGGCATCACATACAAATTCTTATTTATGGATGGAGATGCCCGGGCAGGATTTTGCTGATAGTTACCTGAATGAATATGGTGTTCTGATAACCTCTAATTCGTGCCCTTCAAGAGAAATTTATGGAGAGATTACCGATGGTGGCATCGGATATGAGCTGAGGAAAATCATAGCAGAAAGAGCTGTTTCTGCAAGAGCCGGAGTAGAACTTGCCGGACAGCTTATTGAAAAGTGGGGATACAATGCTTCAGGAAGAACATATACAATTGCAGACAAGAATGAAGCCTGGATGTTTGCGGTGGTCAGAGGCAAACATTGGGTCGCTGAGAGAATCCCAGATAATAAAGTAGCATTTATACCTAATTATTACACAATTAAAGAGATTGACCTAAATGATAGCAAGAATTTCCTTGCTTCAAAAGAACTTGTTGCTTATGCTGAAAGAAGGGGATGGTTCAAGTCTGATATAGATGGACCATTCAATTTCAGCAAAGTCTATTCTTCGGAAAGAAACCTGAAAAGCATGGCAAATATAGGCAGGATGTGGATTGGAGTGAAAAAGCTGTCAGGCAGGGATTATAAACTGGAAGACAACTTTCCGTTTTCATTCCCCCCATTACATAAAATAACGCTAAATGATCTGTTTCCCGTACTGGCAAATCATTACGAGGGAACTTCTCTGGATGATTCCCAGGAATATAAAAAAGGCACACCACATTTTAATGATACTCAAAACATCTGTGCTTCATCACAACAGCTGTCATTTATTGCCGAGTTAAGACCTGAAATGCCATGGGATATTGGCGGCAGGATCTGGGTTGCTCCCCGAAGAGGTTGTGTTAATGCCTATATGCCAATATATTTTGGGGTGACAGAAATGCCAAGGTCATTAACAATGGATACACCTGAAAAAGCATATGAGCTGCATTTTAAAAGAACTGATACAATTTATAAAAGGAATAATTCAATGACATGGTGGAATTTTGTTGCTGTCGCTGAGTATACAGATAAAGACTTTATAAACAGGTTCCCCAAGCGCTTGAAGATTAAGGAAGATCTTCAGCAATATTATACTGCCTTGGCCGGGCAATTGGAAAAGGACTATATGTCCATATATAAAAAAGAACCTTCAAGAGCTGCTGAAATGATCAATAATTTCGAAAAGGAGATACTCACTAAAACCATTTCTGAGAATAATAAATTTCTTGGAAATTAGTCTTTCAACATCACTTACTTCTGAATTACAGCTGATCAAAAAGTTTCTGAACTTTAAAAGGGAGACTGATATATTTTGCAGGGTAGGTTATTTTTGTCCCAAACATGGCGTAAATCTGGCGTGAAATAAAAGACCAACCATCAGAAAAAAACTCTAAGTGGGTGGGTCTCAAGGTGGGCCCAGTTGGGATCGAACTAGCGACCCCCTGATTATGAGGCAGGGGGTTCTAAAAACAAATGATTTTCAGGATGCAAACTAATCAAAAATCCATCAAAACCTAGCACAAACCTAGCACAAAACAAAAAACACCTACACATCCTCTGTGTAAGTGCTTGATTGTCTTTGTAGCGAGACGGGGGAATGATNNGACCTCATGATTATGAATCATAACTATATGGTTTTTGACGTTTTTGAAAACCTGTTCAATTCACGCTATATTTCAATCTATTGTATAATTTAGTTATTATTATATTTTGCTTGTTTATCATTTATTTATTACTTTTGTATGTACAATTGTATGTTCATTATATGAAAATAACTTAAAAGTTATGCAAGCAACGACACTGATCTATTTTCAAAAAACGAAAGCCAGGAGAACAAAGGATGATCTTTGCCCGGTGAAATTGTGTGTTACGCACAATAGGATTCAGAAATATTATTCAATTAGTAAGAAAATCAGTAATCAGAAATGGCTGTTCTTATCAGTTGATGATATTGAAAAAGTTACTTCAGACAGTCCCAGGGGAAAATTCAGGGATATTGCTTTCGAGTATAAGCGAATTACTGATGAAGCTAAAGTAGTTATTAAGAGAATTGACAATTTTACTTTCAGTCAGTTTGAAGAAAAGTATTTCCAGAAACCTACTTCATGGGATAATGTATTCATGGCAATGATTGACCATATTAAAGGATTGAGAATTGAAGAAAGGTTTGGTTATGCCTCATCATTTGAAAGTACACTAAGGGCAATAAAAGAATTTCATGAGAAAAAGAAATTTGAATATAAATCCCGGCAAAAGGTTGAAACCAGGACAAATGACTACCTTTCAGGAAAGCCGTTATTTTTTGTTGATATATCCGCAACATGGCTGAAAAATTTTGAATTGTGGCTTCATAAAAACGGAAAATCAAAATCAACAATCGGAATTTATATCCGGAATATCAGAGTATTATTTAATATCGCATTGAGAGTGCATAAGATCAACGCTGAATATCCATTTGATAACTATAAGCCAAAGACGGCAAGCGGCCGGAAAACAGCTCTCACAGCTAACCAAATCAGTTTAATTGCAAACTATAAGACAGAAGATCCACAGGAACAGTTTTACAGGGACATATTTATGTTTTCATTCCTGGCAAATGGCATGAACTTATCTGATATTGCACGTTTGAAGTTTTCTGATATTATTGACGGGGAACTTTGTTTCATTCGTGAAAAAACAAAAGGGGAAGAGACAGACGAAAATAAATTGCGTGTTCCGGTTTCTAAAGTCATGCAGTCTATTATTGACAGATACGGGAATAAGACAGTCGGATTTGATTCTTATATATTTCCGATATTGAAACCTGATTACAGCAACGAAAAGAAATATGCTGAAGTAAAGCAATTAGTTAAACAGGTGAATAAGTATGTCAGTCGCATTGCGTTGATTGTAGGTATAAAAGAAAAGGTTTCTAGCTATGTAGCCAGACATTCATTTTCTACCATAGCAAAGAACAGCGGAACTTCCATTGAGTTTATTTCTGAAGCTTTGGGACATAGTTCTGTTACAGTTACAAAAAGATATTTAAAGAGCTTTGAGAAAGCAACCAGAACAGAACATTCTGAGAAAATGGAGAATGAAATTTATAATCAAAAAGCTGTGTAAGATGAAAGAAGAAATAGAAAAGCAGCTAAACGAATATTTTAGCATTATAGATTTGAACATCATTAAATTGAATGCACAATTATTTAGTACTGCATTTGGTACTGATAACCCTATTCCTTATAGTTTGAAGGATGAAATTATTATTAACTGTGATCAAAAAGTAAGATCAATAAAACAATTGTTGCAGGAGTATTTTAAAGGTATACCGGATAAGGATTTTTTCATACTTCCTTTTCGGTCAATTTGTACAAGCATTATCGAACAGCCAATAAATATTTTAAAGGCAATAGAATTATATCCCGATAGCACAAATATAGATCTGAGATATAAATATATAAATGATCAGGTTCAATTTGCAATTGATAAATTCAATTTATTTAATGAGAGTTTGAAAGGGGTGTTTAATCTGAATTTAGCGGATGGAAATAAGAAGCCATTAATTAACATTTTTATTTTTACAGAACAGTTTATAAACGAATTAAGAGACCATAACCCAGCCGGAATAAAATACATTGATTCCCCTTTATTCAAAATATTCTTTGAATCAATAATAAGTTATAAAAGTCTCTATGTTTCAGTATTTGGGGAATTTCACTATCCTAATATCAATGAAGTTGAGGCATATTTAAAGGATGAGCCAAATGATAAATCACCCAAAACCTTTAAAGTAGAGTACACTTCTCCACAACTTAATAAAATCCGGGAAAACCTGATTAATGAAAAGATCATTGATAATATTTCAGAGAATGATTTTATTTATTTATTTACCGGACAGCCAATTTTTAATGGAATGAAGTCTATAAAATGGAAAAAATCCCCCCCATTGGGACATGAATTTCTAAAAGGGGTTGTTTACCACAATGAACAATTCAATTATAAGCAAGTCAATGAATGTATCATTTATCCAAAAGGACATATATTAGATTCAAACGATAAGTCACGATCACAATATAGAAATATAGAAATATTGAAGCGAATACTTAACGTTTAAAAAAACTTTTGCGACCTAAGAACGGCCAGACTAATCTATTGACAGTCTGGCTTTTTTATTGCCATTTGCGACCTATGCGACCTTTTTGCGACCCCTTGAAGTCGCATTAATCCTTTCTATATCAGTATCTTATGTGATTCATTCTATATACTTTTGATTCGTAATAAACGACAAAAATATGAAAACATTAACATTTGATGAACTGCCGGGTGCCATAATGGAAATGAATAATAAACTTGACCGGCTTATAGGTCAATATCAGAACAAAACTGATGATGTAGACAAACTCCTAGATCTTAACCAGCTTATAGAGTACTTACCAGAGAGACCTGCCAAACAGACGATTTACTGTAAAGTAAACGACCGACGCATTCCTTATGAAAAACACGGGAAAAAATTGTATTTCCGTAAATCTATTATAGACAAATGGTGTGACAATGGTAGACAAATGTAAGCAATGAAAAACCTAAACTCAAAATCAGAACTTTTCGAAGGTAAAACTTTTGATTATTCGACCCATCACCAAATGCCGAAAATAAAAGTTAATCCGAGAAAGCGCCGGAGAACAGCATATAAAGGAATTTCAAATAACAACAATAATGGAAGTAATTGAAAAGATTCCGGTAGCTATTGCCGAAGGAACAGACCCGACACAGATAAAGGATTTTTTGATTGTCAAAACAGCGAATCAATGGCTCAAAGAGGCCAGCCAAAGGCCGATACCAAAAATGTTATTTTCTGAGTTATGGCATGAAGGGGAATTATGTATCCTGTTTGCTTCTTCCGGTTTAGGCAAATCAATTCTAGCGGTGCAAATCGGGAACAGTATCAGCACAGGTGAACCGATACCAGGCTTTAAAAATGAATCAATATCTCAAACGGTTTTATATTTCGATTTTGAACTTTCAGACAAACAATTTGAAGGCCGTTATTCCGCGGAGTTTAAAAACCATTTTGAATTTGATGATAATTTTATCAGGATCGAGTTAAACCCGGATGCGGATAAACCGGAAAAAATAACCGAGGAAGAATTCCTGATAAATTCAATTGAAAAAGCTATTGAAGACACAAACGCAAAGATTCTGATTATTGACAATATAACATATTTGCGCAATGATACTGAAAGGGCAAAAGATGCTTTGCCATTAATGAAAAAACTGAAAGCACTCAAACGGAAATACGATTTATCTATTCTTACACTTACACACACACCAAAAAGGGACGCATCCAAGCCAATTACAAAAAATGATTTATCAGGTAGTATAATGCTATTTAATTTTTGTGATAGTTCTTTTTCAATCGGTGCCGGGACTTCTGATCCAAATGTGAGATATATAAAACAGATTAAAGAGCGATTCACTCAACAAATGTATGATGATGAGAATGTAATTGTTTGCGAAATTACGAAGCCAGTAAACTTTTTACAATTTTCTCATGCCGGGTATGGAAAAGAAATTGATTACCTAAGGAATATATCTGAATCTGAAAAAGAGGTAGTAAAAGAAATGGTACAACAACGGTATCGGGAAGGTAAAAGTTACCGTGAAATTGCAAAAGAGTTTAATATTTCACATATGAAAGTCCAGAGAATTATAAAGGGAAAAGATGAAAATCCTTCTTTTTAAAGTGTTACAGTGTTACACTATATATATTATTATATATCATATAGTTAAGTGTAACAGAGCTGTAACAAAGTGTAACAAAGTGTAACAAAGTGTAACAGTTAATACAGTGATTAGTGTAACAGAGTGTTACAAAGTGTTACAGTAGTGTTACAGATAACAAATTGAATATTAACAATATAACCCAAAAGTGTAACAATGTTACAGTCAATTTTAAATATTAAAGTATCCTGTTTTGAGAATTGTAACGGCACCGCCCCCCAGGATGTTAAACTTTTAGATTGGCTTACTTCAGATAAATACCGGGAAAAGGTTGAACGGTTACGAACAATTCAAGATGAAAACCTTCAGAAAGTTATAAAGAAGTCACTTCCGGCAATTACCCCGGCTGGCCTGTTTAGTTACCGGGATACAGAGCATTTAATAAGTCATTCCGGTTTTCTGGCATTCGATATTGATTTTTCAGACAATCAACATATATCAAATTTTGATACACTTAAAGAACAGATATCGCACGTTGTTTGCGTTGCGTACTGTGGTTTGTCTGTTAGGGGTAAAGGTTTTTGGGGTCTGGTACCAATACCAAAAAGCACATCTGAAGAGCATAAATATAGATTCAATGCTTTATCAAAATTCTTTAAAGACTATAACATTAACCTAGATTCATCCGGCAGTAATGTTGACAGATTGAGAATATATTCATGGGATTCTGAAGGTTACTTCAATCATAATGCAAAACTATTCACCAATATATTAAGGCCGAAGAAAAAAACTTCTTCCCGGCCAGCTTTCACCGATACCCGGGAACGGGTTGAGGCTATTATTTCACAGATTAAAGAGAATAAGATTGACATTACAGAAGATTATAAAGAAGGCTGGCTGAAACTTGCCTCAGCGCTTGCAAATGAGTTTGGCGAAAGCGGAAGGGTTTACTTCCATATAATTAGCCAATACCACCCTAAATATGATGCGAACGATACGGATCGAATGTTTGACAATGTTCTGAAGCATGACTATAAAATAACTATTGGATCATTCTTTAAAATTGTTGCGGATTATGGTATCAAATTGCCATTAAAAAAGGATAAAAACAGCCAGAAGGATGATAATATAAAGGTCATAAATCAGAAGTTTGACAATACTATTCAGGTAGTCACTCTACCGAAGCCAGCCCCGGCACAAGTTAAACCCGGGATATGGTCAAATGAAATAACCGAGCTGGAACAGTTTTTTAATACGGTCAAATTACCTGATACAATTAAATTAAATCAAAGTTCAAAGATTACGGATTTGAACCTATTCATCAAAAGTCACATGGATATTGTAAAAGCTCAGAATGGAAATAAAAGATACATACCATATTTAGAACGGTTGCAACAATTGAAAACTAATTTGAATTGAATTATGAATACGCGACTAATGTCACAAGCTTTAATTTATTGCGGTCAAAAATGTACTGTTAATAAATATGAGATGAATGTAAACGGAATCCGAATGATTGTAAGGGATAATACTATTTTCAGTGATTCTGGCATGACTTCTTTTCATGGTGCCGGTCAATTCTTAACACTCATGTTTTATGAAGGGATCGTAATCGGTGCGGATAGAGATAAGATTCTGCTTTACTATAATAGCCTGGTTAATCAAAACTCATTCGCTACAAAATGAAAAATATTATTCTGGTAAAAAAGAAAACTCAGGTTGAAATTAAAACTATTGACAATTGGATCTTTGATTTGCGATACCTGGTAAACGGAAAAGAAAAATACTCCGCTCAGATTATAAAGACAGACCTTCAGGGAAGGATTAAACGGTTACAAAACGAAGGATTTACACGTCTACTGAATAAGGCAGAAGCGAAGGAATTTTGAAGATTGAAGAGTTTGGTAATGCATATACGCGCGCGAAAGAATTTATTGAAAACAACAATTAAAAACAACAATTAAATACAATGGCAAAAGGAAAAAAGGATTTGAAGCGGGTTTATCTGGGAACCCTAGCGGACGACCGGCAGGAACTCCAAACAAAATTACCAGGCAATTAAGAGAGCTAATATCAGATTTTATGGAAGCTAGATTTCCGGAAGTGATTCAGGAATTTGATAAGCTGGAAGGGAAAGACAAAGTACGGCTTTATTGTGATTTATTGCCGTATGCTGTTCCAAGACTACAAACCACTGAATTAAAGACCCCGGAATCTGATCCTGGCGAAGCTCAGCGAATGATCGCAGAAATTGAAAGGATACAAAAAATAGTTGACTCCGAGTATGTAAATTAAGTTTTGAAAACAACAAATAAATACAAAACATGAAAGGACCAGGCAAAGGAAATACAAACAATCCGGCAGGAAGGCCGTTAGGGAAACCGAACAAAATAACCAAACAATTAAGAGATCGAATATCAGATTTTCTAAATGAGAATTGGGAACAGGTTGAGGCAGATTTTAAAGGACTTGATCCTAAAGATAGAATCATATTGTTTGAAAGGCTATTGCAATATACAACGCCCAGGCTACAAAGCACTGATTTAACTATTGATGAGGTGAAACCCGATTCAGGACTATTAAAACGAGCCAGGGAAAGAGCTGATCAAATAGCAAATGAAAAAGATTAATTAATCATAAACACTAATTTAAAACATTAAAAGAATGGAAGTACAAGATTATTTTGAAAATGGAATCGGAGATACTTTAACAAAGGTTGAAAGCAATGAAAAGTCCGCATTGTATCAGGTCATCGGAAAAGATTGCATTGCGAAGGATATCTATTTTGCAATAGCTTTGGAGCCTAAAACCGATTCGTTCGGCACTAAGAAGCTTCACATGGTCGGGGCGCAAGACTGGGAAAAAACAGGAGGAAAATACTTCAAGGGATTACCCGCCGCGAAGGCATATCTTGAAAAACTTAACCCTGATAAACATGACGATTATTACAATAACCAAATAAAATAAAGACATGAAAAAAAGACTATTATTCTCAGATGAACACCGTGTTGACGTTGAAACCCAGAAGCTCGGAATGTGCCGAAGTGAACTGAATCAGATCAACGATTTTTTTAAAACTCATAAATTAGGTCAATTAAATGAGGGAATGATTAAGAAAATTCTCAAAGATGGCCCTGGAGCATTAATCAGGGATATATATAAAGACCGCATTCCTGCAATTGATGAGCGCACGGGATTGAGAAATAACAAAGACGCAATTCTTGCTCAAACAATTTTGCCCGATGTTGGCGCGTTTGAAACGGGTTATATCGCGCTCAGTTCAAATGATCTTGGATTATTTGATTTTGGAGAGACAGTAGAGCTCAATGAGGAAAAACTGGAAAAATATCTGGAGAGATTCAGGTACAGCTCCGATGATCCCGACATTCTAAAAGCTTATGATGATTTAACAGAAATCGCATCATTGCTTAATAAATTAAATGCCAAAACTCGATTTTTCCCGCTGGGGCACAATATCGGGGGAATCGCACATAATTTTAGCCTTGATGATTTGTTTGTAATTTCACCGACAGGCTTTCAAATAACTCTGGAAAGCTTCAAAAATGCGATAAAAACATTATCAAAATAAAACGAGTGTTAGTTTTTATTTAAGGGGTCGTTTGCGGGTTAACCAGATCCGGCGACCCTTTTTTATGCGATTTAAGGCAGTCAAATATTTTAAGGTATAATATTGTCAATTCAAAAAGATAGTTTAAATTGCATTCACAACAACGACGCACAATGAAAAACTATTCTTTTTATAAACTGGCTCCCTGGTTAATCTTCAGGTTATCTTCGTCGTTGTTGGTTCCTGATCCTTAATTTCAGGGAGCCTTTATTTAATACTGACAACGACATGAAACAAAAAACTATCTTCTATTATTTACGGACGGCTCAGGCTGATCCGTATCTCATTGAAACCTGTTACAATGTAATTACCTGGCTCGATTGGATCGGCTCGGACTGTATTGCAAGCCCTGATCTTATTGTTCTGATTGAACAGTTCTATTTTGAGAATTAAGTCATGCAGAATAGAATTGATCGCGCCCTCAGGACAATGTTTCTGAGGCGCAAACTTCGTGCAATCGAAGCCAGAAGGATTAAATATCCTGCAACTGATGATGGTCGTCGTCGATTCATGACTGATTCTCTAAGGCCTAAAAACCAGCCCTTGTTTTACATTCTGATCGGAATAGGTATCTCAGGAATGACAATTGTCCTGCTAATGTGCTTTGCCGGTCATCCTAGTTTTTTGCTTGCCATTGCGAGTCTGGGTCTGTTCGTGCTTGGCGTGCAAGGCTTAGAAAGGCGGTCATGAACAACCTCAGACTAACGAGGAGGTATCTGCATGGCAGGTCTATCTTCAGAACTGAAAAGTTTATAGTAACAATTTTGGTAATATTATTTTTAACTATTTTATTCATCCTATTATGAAAAATCCTGATTTCACATTCAATGACGTGGGTACAATCGTATTCCTGAGACCGCTAAGTAAAAAAGCCCTTAAATGGTCATCTGATAACATTAATGTTTCAAGCTGGCAAAATCCTGTTTGCATTGAAATTGAGCCTCGAATGTTTGAAGGCATTAAAGAAGGTATCCTGAATGAAGGATTAACCATTGAGAAATACTAGGTTTTTGGCTTCAAACATAATTGAGTATGTACTATTGTATGTACATATAAAAAGCAGCTATGATTTATTATTTCATAACTGCTTGATTTATTGAGTAGCGAGAGGGGGGAATGATNNCTTTTTGCGGGTGCAAATATAATCAGTTTGTTACAAATTAGCAATAAGGTTTTTTAGTTTCAATATTTTTTCTATATTGCAGAAATAGTAGATAGGCCAGAACTAAACCTTATCATGAGATCAAAGTTCGAATTGGAATATAATCTTAACTGCTCAGCGAAAGTGCTCTTCTCACGGCTCAGCACACCTGAGGGATTAGGTGAATGGTTTGCCGACCAGGTGAATGTTGATGGAGATATTTTTATTTTTTACTGGAACAGCTCCGAATCAAAAGCGAGACTTTCAGCCCTGAAGGAGAATAAAATGGTCAGATTTGAGTGGATTGGAATGGAAAATGAAGAATCAAACTATTTCGAATTCAGAATTAATTTTGAAGATCTTACAAATGAACTGGCTTTGATTATTACTGACTTCGCCGAAACGGAGGAAAAGGAAGATTCGATCTATCTTTGGGATTCACAGATCAATGATCTGAAAAGAGCATTGGGAATCTAGTTATTACTTTTTTCTCTTGATAGAAAAAAGTAACCAAAAAAGATCAAGGCTGCAGATAATTTTGGGGCTCCTGTTTTTCAGCTTGCCCACGCAATACAACTCGTTCTCCGCCAAATGGCGGATCACTCAAACAGTATTGCTTTCAGCAGGCCTCCCCAGCAATCTTCAAAACAGTTGCTTTTTCCCAAAATTCTCTGAGGCCTTTTAAATCCGAAGGTCATAATTTTGACATAATATAGTATTCTAAGTCGCGGTGCAAAGGCAAACCGGAAATGGCGCGAACTTCAGGCAAAATTGTTGCGCCAATAAGGCCAGCGTTGCAGGCGCCCGTTATGCCTGAATTTGGCATTTCCGGCGCCTTTTCTTTCGTCCTTTCTTTTTGCGTAAAAAGAAGGGACAAAATAAAAAAAATCAAGTAGTTTTGCACTTCAAATGCAAATAGTCAATGAAAAAGGTTGACAAGTTTTTATTAAAATCATTTATAGGACCATTAATATTCACATTTTTTATTGTTCTTATCATTCTGATACTGCAGTTCCTGTGGATGTATGTGGATGAACTTGCCGGGAAAGGTCTTGATTTTAAAATACTTAGCGAGCTTCTTTACCACTTTGCACTTACTTTTGTACCTACTGCTCTCCCTCTTGGAATACTTCTGGCTTCACTTATGACATTCGGGAATATGGGAGAGTTCAGTGAGCTATCAGCACTGAAATCTTCAGGAATCCCGCTCCAGAGAATTATGCTTCCGCTAATGATACTCATTGGATTCATTGCGATCATATCTTTCTTTTTCTCAAATAATGTCCTTCCATATTCAACCGAGAAAGCAAGAACTCTGCTCTGGGACATCCGACGCAAGAAACCTGATATTAATATTCAGGCAGGTACATTTTATAACGGAGTTCCTGATTTCAGTATAAAAATAACTGCCAAAGATCCGGCAACCAACCGGCTGGACAATCTGATAATTTATGACCATCGTGAGAGAAGAGGCAACTATGCTGTTATACTGGCTGATTCAGGCTATATGAAGCTTACAAGCGATCAGACAGGTTTGATCATGACCCTTTATAATGGATATGGATATAATGAGTTGGAAGAAAAAAACGTTAACCCCTCATTAAGAAAATATCCTTCCAGACAAGACTATTTTAAAGAGCAGAGTATTGTGATACCACTTACAGGATTTGATCTTCAGAGAAGCGATGAGGGACTTTTCAAATCGGGTCCTGCGATGCTAAATATTTCGCAGTTAACATTTACTATTGACTCTCTCAATAAAAAATATGTTGCAAAACTTAATAATGAATTCAAAGATTTCAAGAATATAAAACTTTATGTTGTAAGAAATTTAAAAGTTAAAAAAACCGAACAGAATTCACTGGCAGAGACTAAATATGCAATCAGAAAATTTGATACAAAAGCGCTGTTCGATTCACTTCCGGTGTTAGAAAAAAGGACAGTTCTGGCTAAAGCTATCTCAAGCCTGAAAGAAGGGAACAATATCCTGATTGAGAAAAACGAATCGCAACACTATGAAATTAAGACAATTAAAAAGTATGAGGTAGAATGGAACAAGAAACTCACAATGTCTTTCGCCTGTCTTGTCTTCTTCTTCATTGGTGCTCCTCTTGGTGCAATCATCAGGAAAGGAGGATTAGGCACTCCGGCAGTCATATCTATATTCTTCTTCGTCGTCTATTATGTTATATCAATTTCAGGTCAGAAATTAGCGGAAGAGGATGTTGTAGGTACTTTTGCCGGAATGTGGGCAGCATCATACATTTTATTGCCTATCGGAATTTTTCTTACATACAAAGCTACCACCGATTCGGTTATTTTGAACATTGAAACCTATCTGATGTTTTTCAATAAGGTTAAGGATTTTATATACAGGCTATTTATAAAAGAATCAGACTCTGATTCTGCAAGGATTAAAAATGATGATGATGAATAATATTATTCTGAATACTGTTGAAGAGGCAATTGAGGATATAAAACTCGGAAAATTACTGATTGTTGTTGATGATGAAGATCGCGAAAATGAGGGAGATTTTATCTGTGCTGCTGAACTAATAACGCCTGAAATAGTCAATTTTATGGCTAAACATGGCCGTGGACTTATTTGTGCCCCGCTTCCGGAAGAAAGATGCGAGGAACTCGACCTGAACCTTATGGTTGGTAATAACACTTCGCTTCACGAGACCCAGTTTACCGTCTCGGTTGATTTACTGAATGAAGAGACTTCTACCGGGATATCAGCTAAGGACCGGGCTCTAACTATCAAAGCTCTGGTTGATCCGTCGACCAACCCTTCCGACCTTGGACGACCCGGACATATCTTTCCTTTAAAAGCAAAATCAAAAGGAGTTCTCAGAAGGGCCGGACATACTGAGGCAGTTGTTGATCTGACACGATTTGCCAATCTCCGTCCGGGTGGAGCACTTGTTGAGATAATGAATGATGATGGTTCAATGGCGAGGTTAAACGATTTGGTCAAGCTCAGAGAAAAATTTAATATAAAGATTATTGCAATTAAGGACCTTATCACATATACTCTTGAAAGAGATTCAATTATTGAGAAGGGCGAAAGGGTTAAACTCCCCACAGAAAGCGGAGATTTCGAATTTATCCCATTCCGCCAGACAAGCAATGGAATTGAACATGCAGCTCTAGTAAAAGGCAGATGGACAAAAGACGAGCCGGTACTAGTCAGGCTTCATTCATCCTGCTTTACCGGGGATATTTTTGGCTCCCTGCGATGCGACTGCGGGCCTCAGTTAAAGAAAGCGATGGCGATGGTTGAAGCTGAGGGAAAAGGAGTTGTCATTTATCTGAGCCAGGAAGGAAGAGGAATAGGTCTGCTTAATAAGATAAAGGCTTACAGGCTTCAGGATGAAGGAATGGACACAGTGCAGGCAAACCTGAAACTGGGTTTCGCAGAAGATGAAAGAGACTATGGTGTTGGGGCAAGCATTATGCGGGAGCTCGGACTTGGAAAGGTGCGACTCATTTCAAATAACCCTGTAAAAAGGGCAGGATTGGAAGGTTATGGTATTAAAATTGTTGAAACAATTCCTCTTATAATCGAATCAAACCCTCATAACCAGTTCTATCTTGAAACCAAGGCTAAAAAAATGGGCCATAATCTTTCATGTTATAAAAATATTCCCAGGGACTGAACTTAATTATTTTTTCATATGATAATCAACTATTTATGAAAAATCTTCGGATTATATTCATGGGGACTCCTGAGTTTGCAGTAGCTACTCTTGGTTCATTGCTGATGAATGGGGCTAATATTGTAGGCGTTGTTACCGCTCCAGACAAACCCTCAGGAAGAGGCAGAAAGATAACAAAATCAGCTGTAAAGAAATTTGCCGAATTCAGTAACATACCAATCATAATGCAACCTATGGATCTTAAGAATCCTGATTTTGTTAGTTTTCTGAAAAACTTAAATGCAGATCTTTTTATTGTTGTAGCATTTCGAATGCTCCCGGAGGAAGTCTGGAGGATTCCTCCACGAGGTACGATAAATCTTCATGCATCATTTCTTCCTGACTATCGGGGAGCTGCGCCGATAAACCGGGCTATAATGAACGGAGAGACAACCACAGGTGTAACTACATTCTTCATAGATGAAAAAATAGATACCGGCAATATTATTTTAAGGGAAGAAGTGCAGATCTTCCCATTTGAAAATGCAGGTGATCTTCACGACAGATTAATGAAACTTGGGGCAAGGCTTGTAATCAGAACCCTTGCCGGTATATCTGAAAATAAAATAAAGACGCTGGCCCAAACGAAACTCATCAAAAATGAGGGAATAACGAAACTCGCTCCGAAGATTCATCCTAACGACTGCATTATTGACTGGAACCTTGAGGCCGTAAGGATTCACAATTTAGTGAGAGGACTTTCCCCCTACCCTGGTGCAAGATCATGGTTCAGGTGTGATTCTGTTAACCTTTCATTTAAAATCATTGAAAGTCAACCCAAAATTGAGAAACACTCTTTCAAGCCGGGCACAATTAGTTCTGACGGAAAACAATATATCATGATCAGCTGCAAGGATGGATTTCTGAGTGTGATAAGCCTGCAGCTGGAAGGAAAGAGCCGTATGGGTACAGAAGAATTCCTGAGAGGTTTCAGAGTATCAGATTTCAATGTTGGGACAATTCAACCGGTTTGATGCTTCTAAGCCATATTTTCCCCCCTGCTCCGGGTTCTGAACCCTCTGCCATCCTGTTCATCTCGTAAAGTCTTTTTAGCTTAACACCAAATTGCTGGGAAATAAGGTACATGGTATCGCCATCCTTAGTATTATAATACTCTTTCCCCGGTTCTGCCTTATCCCTTTTAGGCTGAAGATAGAGCATTTGTCCGGGCATGATTTGAAAATCATACTTAAGTTCGTTATATTTAGGAAGTTCCCATCTCAGCAATTGAAATTCATTTTCAAGTTTTTCTCTTGTATCCCCATCTTTTACTATAATATATTGTATCCTGTTGTTCTCCATAACTCTCTGAGCATGTGCATAAACAGCATTGTTTCCATTTGAAAATTTCAAAGTCTTTTTTAAACTGTCGCGCGAATGTGCAATAAAAGTGTTTTTTACAGTATCATTCGGTGGCATAGGCAGATTGACTGCAATATTTCCGCGATCAAAATTCCAAAGATTATTTTCTTCAATAGTTCTGATAAGCATATTTGCATAATCAGGATTTGTTGCATACCCAGCTTTCTTCAAGCCTTGGGCCCATGCTTTATAATTAGTTGAACTCAGACTGAAAAGGAAACTATACCTAGGTACGGATTTTAAAAAATCCGAATGATCATAAAAAGAGTCTGCAGGTTTGCTGTACTTTCTGAAACACTCATTTCTTTTATTATCATTATGCCGAACGGAAGGGCCAGTCCAGTCATCATGACATTTGATACCGAAGTGATTATTTGCCTCCCTGGCCAAAGTACTGTGTCCACAATCAGATTCAATTATGCCCTGGGCAAGAGTGATACTTGCCGGAATACCCGTTCTTTTCATCTCTGTGACAGCCAGGTCCTTATATGAATTTACATAATCTTGTACTGAATAATCAGGTTTTGAACTGGAAATCAGTGGTTTATATGTTCTGCACGAAAACAGACATGATAATAAAACCAAATTGAAAATGACATATAGTCTGTTGCGCATCCAATAATATTTTACGACAAAAATAGAAAAAATCAAAGTGAGGAGTTACTAAACTGAAATTAATGCCAAAAGTTATTTTCAAAGTTGGAAATATCAAGCTAAATCAATTTCACAATTTTAGATTCTTGAAACTGTAATGGCTTCCAAATTCTTCCCAACTTCGGCCAACTCAAATTCAGGCACTCCAATCTATTTTATTACCTTTATAACCCATACTTACTAAAAGTATTATGATAAGAACGTACAATATATCATTTTCATATAAAGAGTATGAAAAAACTGAAGAACTCGATCCGGAGGATTATAAACTTATTTTAGCTGCACGTGACGCAGCTCTGAATGCATATGCTCCATATTCAAAATTCAAAGTTGGTGCAGCTGTGCGGTTGATGGGTGGTAAAATAGTGTGTGGAGCAAATGTTGAAAATGCTGCATTCCCTTCCGGAATATGTGCTGAAAGAAGCGTCCTGTCCAACTCCGTTTCAAATTATCCGGATGATAAAATAACTGCTTTGGCTATAGCGGCTTTTGCACAAGATGTGTTGACTGAAAATCCGCCTTCCCCCTGCGGAAGTTGCCGGCAGGTCATTGCCGAGGAGGAATCAAGAACAGGTAAAAAGATAAAAATAATTCTCTCAGGGAAAAATAAAACACATATTATTGATGGGATAGGTAGCCTTCTTCCATTGCAATTCAATGGAGACAATCTCAAGATCAATCTTCCCTGACAATCAGCTGGAAACCGGCTCCATGAATATTTTTAATATTCAGATCGGGATCATCAGATAAAAATTTCCTAAGTTTTGTGATGTAAACATCCATACTTCTGGCCGTAAAATAATCATCAGAACCCCATATTTTTTTAAGAGCCATCTCCCTGCTTATCAAAGTGTTCGGATTAACACACAACAATTCCAATAACTGGGCCTCCTTTGGTGATAGTTTTTTTTCTTCATTGCCAATCGTCAGGGTTCTCAACTTTGAGTTAAAAACAAACTTCCCAATCTCATAAAAATCTTTAGTTCCAGCCTGAAAGTCGCGTCTTAAGATTATAGCCCTTATTTTTGCAAGAAGTATATCGGTATCAAATGGTTTTGTGACATAATCGTCTGCTCCTACTCCATAACCTTTAAGGACATCTTCTTTCAGCTTCTTTGCCGTAAGGAAAATAATTGGAACTTCATTGTTAATTTTTCTAATCTCATTAGCTATGGTGAACCCATCCACATGGGGCAGCATAATGTCGAGGATACAAACGTTGAATACTCCTTTCCTGAAATGATCTATTGCATATTTTCCATCGTCGATCCACTCAACAGCGTAGTCATTGATTTCAAGATAAGACTTAAGAACTGATCCAAAACTCAGATCATCCTCAACAAGAAAAATCTTAACAGGTTTGTTGCTCATTTTTAATTCTCCCAGTTAAATGGTAAAAATATCTCAAACCGGCTTCCTTTACCCGGTTCGCTGTAAACGGTTATATTGCCCTTATGGGCTTCAATTATGGACCGGACATAATTTAAACCAAGTCCGAATCCCTTTACATCATGCACATTACCTGAGCTTTGCCTGTAAAACCTTTCAAAGATTTTACTCTGAACTGCCTTGGTCATGCCAATGCCCTTATCCTCAACCGATAAAATTATACCTTTTTCATTATTACCAGTAGTAATAATAATTTCAGGTGAATCAGGTGAATATTTAATAGCATTATCAAGAAGGTTGTTAACCAGATTCGTAAGATGTTCACCGTCTCCATAAATAAAAGGCTGTTCGGCACTGAGGCTAAGTCTTATTTTGCCGTTTCGCTGATGAACCTGAATTTCAATTGTTTCAAGTGCATGTTCAATAATGGTATGGATTGAGACATTTTCGTACTTGAATTCAATTTCCTTTTTATCGAGAGAAGCTATCTGAAGTATTGTTTCAACCTTCTTATTCATCCGGCTGTTTTCCTTTTTGATCATTCCGATGAAATGTCTTATACTTACCTCATCCTTAATGACTTTAGAATTTGTTATAGTATCAGCAGCAAGTGAAATTGTGGCGATAGGAGTTTTAAATTCATGAGTCATATTATTTATGAAATCTGATTTCATCTCTGATATCTTTTTCTGCCTTATGATAAAATAGAGACTCAAGGCAAATGTTGCCAGAATGAAAAGAGAAAACAGCATCGAACCACCCAGGATCCATATCATGGACCCAAGAACATAATTTGTCCTTTCCGGGAAAATAACTGAAAGAATAAGATCCTGCTGTCTAATAATATTGTCGGGAAATAATCTGACCATATATTTACTTTTCAGGAAATCATTCTTTTGTGATTTTTTAAATGTCCCGTTCTGAACAATTCCATTTTTGATTACTGCATATTCATAAGGGGTTTGTATTCCGCTGTATGCCAGAGCCTGTCTGAGAGTATAATCGATCTCATTACTATCCAGTTCAAGAGTTTTTTCCCATTGATACACCTCGTTTATCATTTGGTCGCTCATATTTTGAAATTCAACAGATCTTTTTTTCACCCAACTCAGAAATTCATTTTGCTTTACAAATAAAGATCTCGAATTTGCACCTCCGTCTTCCCTTTTTCTGATTATGTTCATCTTTCCGGATTTATCAGGGGCCGAAATTACATAGTTAACAGAGTCAGAAATTATTGAACCATCATTATTGATAGTGTATGATTTATTTACCGTTGTAATTTTACCTGTGTCAAATCCACCAGTTATTGCCTGGTTTGTAATATTGATACTCAGTTTATTTCCTGGTTCTGAACTATAACCCCCGATACTCAGATAACCTCTTACATCAGAAGATGAATTAGTAGAAGAAAGAGGGTCGACCGGCATGAAGTTATTAAAAAAGTTCATCTTTCTCGATGTTTCTATTGTATTTGCAGCGTTGATCAGACTTTGTCTGGCTGCGTTGTTGAAACCGTCATTTTGTATATCGACAGCATTTTTGATCCACACGATCTGAACCCAGATGATACCTATGATTGACAGCAACATCATTATTATAAGCCCGGTGAATTTCTTCCTGTTCATTCTACAAAAATATATCATAAAGTCGTTAATAAAGAAGTATTTAACTTTTCATTAACTCTTATTAACCGAATATTAACTCTGAAAAACACCGATTAGAGTAAATTTGAGCCATTATTTATTAGTAAATTTCTCATGAGAAGAAACAGAAAATACATACTTCCTCACTGTTTCTGACAATAAGGATGATTCGACAATTGAGAAAAGTAGATATGTTATTGCAAAGGATGGATTAGTGGTTACAATTGAAGGAAATGATGAAGCCAGGGCAAAGGAGCTTGCCAGAGAAATCGAAATCAAACTTGGTGTGAAAAGTGAGGGGACTGAAAAAAAGGAAACAATAAAAGTCGAATCAAAGAAGATAAGTACGAAATAACAACTCTGATATAGTTCGTTTTTTCAACTCCCGAAAAGTGAGCCGGATATAGGTTCACTTTTTTTATGCAATAGAATCCGTAAAGACCGACCATATATCTCCTTCAGGAAAATGAGCGGTTATTGTAACAACTTCTTTTTTCACAGGATGAACAAACTCAAGCTTCCTGGCAAAAAGACTAATCCCCCCATCTTCATTTGACCGCGGGAAACCATATTTCAGATCGCCCTTTACGGGACATCCTATTTTTGCAAGCTGGGCTCTTATCTGATGGTGCCTTCCTGAATGAAGTTCAACTTCAAGAAGATAATATTTTTCCGATCTGCCTTTTAATCTGTAAGTAAGACTTGCCTCTTTTGATCCTTTCACTTCAGTATCATAAACATAACTTTTGTTCTGAGCCTCATTCTTTTTAATGTAATGCATTATTGTGGCTTCATCTTCAGGTGGTCGTTCTTTAACAATTGCCAGATATATCTTTTTTACCTGCCTTGCTTTAAACATTTCATTAAGTCTGGATAATGCTTTTGATGTGCGTGCAAAAAGCATAATGCCACTTACCGGCCGATCGAGCCTGTGAACAATGCCGAGAAAAACTTCTCCCGGTTTCCCATACTTTTGCGCAATATATTTTTTTATTTCATTTTCGATAGGAGCATCACCTGTTTTATCGCTCTGTGACAAGTCAGAGGATCTCTTATAAACAGCGATAATGTGATTGTCTTCGTATAATATTTCAGCCATTTCAGATTCTGTTAATACTGCTCCTTTTCGTTTGGAAAGTCCTGTGATCTTACATCGGTGATATAAGCCTGTACAGCACCTTTTATTTCCGCATAAAGGTTATGATATCTGCGAAGAAAGCGTGGAGAGAATTCCTGTGTTATACCCAGCATGTCATGAAGAACAAGTACCTGTCCGTCGGTTTTTCCTCCTGCACCTATTCCGATTAGCGGAATTTTCAGACTATTCGTAACTTCTTCAGCCAGCTTAGCCGGTATTTTTTCAAGGACTATGGCAAAACAGCCGGTCTGTTCGAGTAACCGGGCATCTTCCATAAGTTTACGGGCCTCCTCTTCTTCTTTCGCCCTGACGACGTAAGTCCCGAATTTATGTATGGCTTGTGGTGTCAAACCTAAGTGCCCCATTACAGGGATGCCTGCTGATAGTATTCGCTCAACAGATTCAATAACCTGAAGGCCTCCTTCAAGTTTGACGGCATGAGCACCTGTCTCCTTCATAATCCGTATTGAAGAGACAAGTGCTTCTTTTGAATTTCCCTGGTATGTACCGAATGGCAGATCAACCACCACCAGGGCCCTCTTAACTGCTCTTACAACTGACGCAGCATGATAGATCATATTATCGAGGGTAATCGGTAGTGTGGTATCGTATCCTGCCATTACATTTGAGGCAGAATCGCCTACAAGTATTACATCTATCTCTGCTTCATCAAGAATTTTAGCAATTGAGTAATCATAAGCTGTAAGCATGGCTATTTTTTCACCTTTCAGCTTCATCTCGTTCAACACATGAGTTGTGACTCTTCTAACAGATTTATGTATTGGCATTATGATAAATGTGTTAATTAATGAAAGCAAAGTTACAGATTTGAATTGGATGATACATCTTCAGACTATTATCTTTTTAAATTGGCAGGCTCTAACAAATATCATGTCGTTTTGTCATAAAAACCACTAAAATCTTTAATGGCATAATCATTGCTCATTCATCTAAGTATAAATTCTTAAAAACTGGCATAAAACAAACTCAGATAAACTGGAGGGTCACTAAATAAGAATGAAATTTTTAAAATTATTATAAAATGGGAAAAATAATTGGAATCGATCTGGGAACAACAAATTCTTGCGTGGCAGTAATGGAAGGTAATGAACCTGTAGTAATTCCCAACAGCGAGGGGAAGAGAACTACACCTTCAATAGTTGCTTTTGTCGAGAACGGGGAACGCAAAGTCGGAGATCCTGCAAAACGACAGGCTATCACCAACGCAAAAAAGACTGTTTTCTCGATCAAGAGATTTATGGGAGAAACCTATGATAAAGTTACAAAAGAGATTAAAAGGGTTTCTTATACAGTTGTTAAAGGCGACAACAATACTCCCAGGGTAAAAATTGATGATCGCATGTATTCTCCCCAGGAGATTTCTGCAATGATTCTTCAAAAAATGAAGAAGACAGCTGAAGATTATCTCGGACAGGAGGTTACCGAAGCAGTGATTACTGTACCGGCATATTTCAGCGATTCTCAGAGACAGGCAACAAAAGAGGCCGGTGAAATTGCCGGATTGACTGTTAAAAGGATTATAAATGAACCGACAGCCGCATCACTGGCTTATGGGCTTGATAAGAAGTCGCAGGATCTGAAAATAGCTGTTTTTGACCTTGGGGGAGGAACTTTCGATATCTCAATCCTGGAACTTGGAGATGGGGTTTTTGAGGTAAAATCAACAAATGGAGATACTCATCTCGGAGGCGATGATTTTGATCACCTGATAATTGACTGGATGGCAGATGAGTTTCTAAAAGAAGAAGGTGTTGATCTGAGAAAGGATCCAATGGCATTGCAGAGACTGAAAGAAGCAGCCGAAAAGGCTAAGATTGAACTTTCAAGTTCTACAACAACAGAAATTAATCTTCCGTATATCATGCCTGTAAACGGCATTCCAAAGCATCTGGTAAAAACTCTTACCCGGGCCAATTTTGAAAAAATTTGTGATAAATTGATACAAGCTTGTATTGAACCTTGTAAGATAGCATTGAAAGATTCGGGTTTGTCAGTGTCAGATATTAATGAGGTACTGCTCGTTGGAGGATCGACACGTATCCCGGCAATCCAGCAGCTAGTCGAAAAATTCTTCGGACGTGTACCATCCAAAGGTGTCAACCCCGATGAGGTTGTGGCTGTAGGAGCTGCAATTCAGGGCGGTGTGCTCACAGGAGAAGTGAAAGATGTCCTTCTTCTTGATGTGACACCTTTATCACTGGGCATCGAGACAATGGGTGGTGTAATGACAAAGCTGATTGAATCGAATACAACAATACCAACAAAGAAAACTGAAGTCTTCACAACAGCCGCTGATAGTCAGCCGTCAGTAGAGATCCACGTACTGCAGGGTGAAAGACCCATGGCAGTAGGCAATAAAACTATTGGACGTTTTCATCTCGACGGATTGCCACCTGCCCCCAGAGGAGTTCCTCAGATTGAGGTAAGCTTTGACATTGATGCAAACGGTATTTTACACGTGGCAGCCAAGGACAGAGGCACCGGGAAAGAACAGAGAATAAGAATAGAAGCCTCTTCAGGTTTGAATGACGATGAAATCAAAAGGATGAGAGAAGAAGCCAGGGCTAATTCTGAAGCCGATAATAAAGCTAAAGAAAAAGTGGATAAGATTAATACTGCTGACAGTATGATCTTTACAACTGAAAAACAGCTTAAAGAATTTGGAGATAAACTTCCGGCCGACAAAAAGCCCGCAATTGAGAGCGCTCTTGCCAAACTTAAAGAAGCACATAAGGCTCAGGATATTGACGCAATCGATAAAGCCCTTGCTGAATTAAATTCGGTATGGCAGGTCGCTTCGGAAGAGATGTACAAAACTGCTCAGAATCCTGGAGAGTCAGCTTCTCAACCAAACACCGAACAACCATCGGGCAACAATAATAAATCAGGGAACGAAGAGGTAACTGATGTTGATTTTGAAGAAGTAAAATAAATTATAATTTACTTTATGATAAGAGGTTGAAAGTTTTTCAACCTCTTTTTTTATTTTCTTTTTAATGATATCCGTCTTCAAATTAGCCTCTTTGAACCTTTGTGAAAATCAATGTATCACAAACGGAAACCAAACAGATAATTAAGAGCAGAGATATTTCCATTAGAAATCATGCCCTACTTTTTGTATTTTTATACCAAATTTCGCGTTTCCTTTATATGAGCTTTAAAATAATTACAATAGCCTTTCTTTTAGCTATTTCTGTTTGCACAAAAAGCCAGACTGAATCGAAAATTAATATAACTGACCAGCATGGAATGAAACAAGGGCACTGGATAAAGAAATATCCCAACGAATCTGTTATGTATGACGGTTATTTTAAAGACAACCATCCAGTTGGTGAGTTCAGAAGATATTTTGAGGACAAATCTTTAAGTTCAGTTCTTATTTATAGCAACGATGGCAGAAAGGCTTTTGCAACTATTTACCATCCCAATGGCAGTATTTCTTCTAAAGGAACCTATTTTGACCAGTTGAGAGAAGGCAAATGGCAGTTCTTTTCCGCTTTTACTGAGGATTATCTGATCTCTGAGGAAACTTATTCCAAAAATCTTAGGAACGGACCATCAGTTAAATTCTATCCTGACAGTTCCATAGCTGAAAAAATAACATATTTAAACGATATCAAACAGGGAGAGTGGATACAATATTATCCTTCCAGAATTGTCTCATTGAAATCAAACTACCTGAACGGCAAAATAGATGGAAAGTTTGAAATGTGGTTTGATAACGGCAAAATTGAAATTTCGGGACAATACAAAAATGACTCAAAGGAGGGCCCATGGATAATTTATAAAAATAATGGAACGATCAGATACAAATTAGAGTACCTGCAGGGTATCCCAAATAACCGGCAAATGGATAATGATGGATCTGACTTGTTAGACTCCCTTGAAAGGAACAAAGGTAAATTTGCAGACCCCGAAAAAACCGGAGTAATCAAGTAATGAAGGAATTCAACTTTCCAGTCAGGTATTGTGTGATAATACTAAATACTCTGGTACTATCATTTTCAACTCCTTATATGTATGCTCAGGAACCTGTCTTTCCATATTTTTACAGGATCTATCTGAAAGATAAGGGAGCCAATATTAACAGTAAATATTCAGCATCCGATCTGCTTTCTTCCAGGGCTGTTAACCGAAGACAAAAAGCTGGAATTCAGGCACCTGATTTCAGTGACCTCCCTGTCTACAAAAGTTACCTTGATCAGATATCATACTTAGGACTGAAGCTTCATACCACTTCAAAATGGATGAATACGGCCCTTTTCAAATCCCAATCAGCATTTGATATAAAAATATTACTTAACCTGCCATTTGTAAGTGATGTAAAGATTGTTAAAACAACAGGGAGAAAGAGCAAGTTTAATGATAAACTCAACTTTACTGTAGAACAGGCTGATATCCATTCCTACGACAGGCCTGTTAGTATGGTCAATGGACAACCTATGCTTGATTCGGGATATGACGGCAGGAATGTTCTTATTGCAATACTTGATGGAGGATTTATGAATGCCGACAACATATCTTCATTGAGAGGGTTACGGTCGAGGAAAGGAATTAAGAAAACTTATGACTTTGTAAATAAAACTGACTCTGTCTATAACTCCAGTTCTCATGGTACTGCTGTTCTTTCTGTTATTTCAGGAAATCTGCCCGGTCAGATTGAAGGAACCGCACCGGGAGCTGATTTTCTGTTACTGAAGACCGAAGATGTCAACTCTGAATTTCCGTGTGAAGAAGATTATTGGGTCGCAGGTGCTGAGTTTGCTGACAGTTCAGGAGCTGATATTATTTCTTCATCTCTTGGATACTTCAATTTTGATGATCCCGCTCTTAACTACAAATACTCTGATCTCGACGGGAAAACAGCATTTATTACAATTGCAGCTGAACTCGCGGCTTCAAAAGGAATACTAGTTGTTAACAGTGCCGGGAACGAGAGAACACTGGAATGGAAACGAATAATCTTTCCCTCCGACGGTGACAGTGTTTTGGCTGTGGGAGCAGTTGACGGAAACAATATTATTTCAGACTTCTCATCAGCCGGACCATCTGCAGATGGCAGGATTAAGCCTGATAATGTAGCTATGGGAGTCAGTGTTCCTGTCCAGAGTTCTGAAAATTCTATTGGCAGAGCCAGCGGCACTTCATTTTCCTGTCCGGTGTTGAGCGGTATGGCAGCATGTCTTTTGCAGGCAGTTCCTAAGGCTTTAAACAGCGATATTATTAATGCGTTACATTCCAGTGCAGACAGATATAATTACCCTGATTCACTCTATGGCTATGGGATTCCTAATATCGTTCTGGTTTTAGCCCGGCTTCAAAATAAATATATCAGAATTCCTGATAATAGATCAATTGTCAGTCCAAACCCTACTACCGGAGATATAGAAATTATTTTTCCTTCTCCTACACAGAAAGTGACTGTTGAGATTATTTCAATCACGGGGAAACTTATCTTCAGAAGAGACTTTGCTGATTATGCAGGCAGAACAATTATACTGACAGAATTACGGAACAGAGAACAAGGTGTATATTTGCTTAGAGTAATCTATGATGGAAAAACAGATGTTCATAAGATTATTAAACTAACCGACAGATCATGACTGAAAAAGTTTCATTGACAGAATTACAACTGATCATAAGAGATTCTTTATATATGACATTACCTGACTTTTACTGGGTAATGGCTGAGATATCGGAACTTAAAGAGAATAATGCCGGACACTGCTACATTGAGCTCATAGAAAAACATCCGGATGAAAAAAATGTCAGGGCCCGTATAAAGGCTATAATCTGGAGCACCAGATACAGATTCCTCAAGGCATTTTTTGAAAATACCACAGGAGAGTCTCTCAGAGAAGGACTCAAAATACTTATAAAAACCAAAGTTGAATATCATGAGCTATATGGATTAAGCCTGATAATATCAGATATTGATCCGGCATTTACCATTGGGGAAATGGCTATAAAGAAACAACTTGTAATAAAAAAACTTGAGCAGGAAGGGATATTTTCCATGAACAAGGAAATTGAATTTCCATCTTTTCCTCAACGGATTGCTGTTATTTCATCAAAAAATGCCGCTGGGTATTCAGATTTTATCAACCAGCTTAAAAACAATAGTTTTGGGTATGTCTTTTACACTGCACTGATTGAAGTTTCATTACAAGGTACAGAAACAGAGCAGGATGTAATAAGCGCTCTCGACAGAATTGCTTTAAACTCTTATATGTTTGATCTGGTTGTAATAATACGAGGCGGAGGTTCACAAACGGACCTCAGCTGGTTCGACAGTTATAATATTGCATATCATGTTACCCAGTTTCCGCTTCCTGTGGTAACCGGGATTGGACATGACAAGGATATTTCAGTTACTGATATGGTTGCACACAAATCGCTAAAAACGCCAACGGCGGTGGCAGATTTTCTTGTTGATTCCGTAGCACGGGCAGAAAATCATATTCTTGAAATTAGTTCTGAAATAATCAAAACATCACAGGCTATTATTGAAAATAACAGGACGAGGATAGAAAGATCAGGAAGTAAGCTATTTCCCCTTGCACAAATTATGATCTCAGATGTAAAAAACAGACTTTCTGCCGGATTAATTGAAATAATAAATATAGGGAAGGCAAAAATTATCAGAGCAGGGTTGATCCCTGCAAATCAGGAATCCAGGCTCGCATCAGCAGCAAAATCTTCTTCTTCGGGAGCAGAATTAATGCTTATGCGGAATATTAAACGGCTTAACTCCGGGTCAAATAATTGCTTTAGTGTAAACCATTTAATTTTGAATGGAGTGGCAAATAAACTGCAACTTCTGAATCCGGAGAACGTACTCCGGCGAGGTTTCTCCATTACAACAATTAACGGCAGGATACTCAGGAATTGTGATCAGATAGTAAAAGATGATCTGATTGATACACAACTTTATGAAGGAAGTATTAGAAGCAGGGTTATGGATAAGAGGAATAGAAAGTGAGACGAAGAGGCTAAGAGGCTGATATACAAAAACTAAATACTTAAAAACATGGCTAAAAAAGAGTTTTCATTTAATAATGCGGTAGCAGATATAGAGAAGATACTTCAGAACATTGAAAGCGGTGATCTGGATATTGATAAGCTTTCTGTTGAAGTTAAACGGGCTTCCGAACTGATAAAAGAATGTCAGAAAAAACTCAGATCTACTGAAGAAGAGATAAATAGTATATTTAAGGAACTGGTAAAGCAGTAAATCAGGACCGAAATCCTGATTTACTGCTTTACTACCCTAAACCTAAATCCATGAAAAAAACTCTTATAACTTAAATTTGCTAACTTCTGTGACGTTAAACGATTACGACATATAAAATGTTTCGATTTATCACAATTATTTACCAAATTGATTCAAATATTTGACGAAATCACTATTTTTCTACACCAAGTACATCTTTGAATGCTTTAATAAAGGTTTCTTTTGGCAATGCACCCATAGCCATCTGTGGCTGACCCGTAGCAGGAATAAACAGAAAAGAGGGAATGCTTCTTATACCAAACACTGACGCAAGTTCTTGTTCTTCCTCCGTATCTACTTTGAAGACATTAATCTTACCATCAAAGTCATTTGCAAGTTCTTCCAGAACAGGAGCTACAACTTTGCATGGACCGCACCAGTCAGCATAAAAATCAATTATACAAGGCTTTTCACCTTCAAATTTCCAGTCCTTGTTCTGTTCATAATTGAATATTCTATTCAAAAATGTTTCTTTTGTAAGATGCTCTATCATATGAGTTTTATTTAATAAACATTAAAAAAACGTGTTTGTTTAGACATATGTCAACCTTTATGCCAAAAGGGTGCTTTTATCAGTACTGGTTAATAATTGACTATTAATTGTAACTTTGTCATGAATAATTAACAGATTGTCATATCTATATATGAATATATGTCTTAATGACAAAATCTTCAAAACTCTTTCCGAAGTGGTTACCTCTGAGAATGTACAGGCATATGTTATAGGAGGCTGGGTAAGGGATTGCCTTTTAAAAAGGGACCATCCCGAGAAGGATATTGATATTGTTGTAATTGGAAACGGCATTGAGATCGCACGGAAAGCAGCCAGAAAGATAAATCCGGAGACAAAAATCAGTGTATTTAAGAATTTTGGGACTGCAATGTTCAGGAATAAAGAATATGAAATCGAGTTCGTTGGTGCAAGAAAGGAGTCGTACGACAGGAATTCAAGAAAGCCGATCGTTGAAAATGGCACATTGAAGGATGATCAGGCCAGAAGAGATTTTACAATTAATGCTCTGGCAATAAGTTTGAATGAAGAAACATTTGGTAATTTTTTAGACCCTTTTGGAGGTGTTGATGACCTGAAGAAGAAAATTATAAGAACGCCACTTGATCCGGACAAGACTTTTTCAGATGATCCTTTAAGGATGATGAGAGCTATAAGATTTGCCTGCCAGCTTAATTTCACTATTGAGGAAAACACATTCAATTCAATAAAAAAAAATGCAGACAGAATAAAGATCGTATCAGGGGAAAGGATTGTAATAGAACTCAATAAAATAATAATGTGCAATCATCCCTCGAAAGGTTTCTTACTCATTGAAAAATCCGGGCTCCTTAGAATAATTTTTCCTGAGCTTGATAATCTCAAAGGAGTTGAAACAAAAGAGGGGAAGGCTCATAAAGATAATTTTCATCATTCAATAAAAGTTCTCGATAATATCAGTAAACGTACCGATAATTTATGGCTCAGATGGGCAGCACTACTTCACGACATTGCAAAACCAGTTACAAAAAAATATCTGCCTGAAACAGGATGGTCCTTTCATGGTCACGAATTTGCCGGATCAAAAATGATTCCGGTGATTTTCAGAAAAATGAAATTTCCTTTGAATGACAAGATGAAATATGTCCAAAAAATAATTGAGCTTCATCTACGGCCAATTGCATTGTCTCAGGACCTGGTAACAGATTCAGCTATCAGAAGGTTGCTATTTGAAGCAGGTGATGATATTGACGACCTGATGCTCTTATGTGAGGCCGATATAACATCAAAAAACGAAGAAAAAAAAACAAAGCATCTTGAAAATTTCAGGCTAGTAAGAAATAAGCTTAAGGAGATTGAAGAGAAAGACGCTGTAAGAAATTTTCAACCGCCTGTTGACGGAAGTGAAATTATAACGACTTTTGGAATAGAACCTGGTAAAAATGTCGGATTAATTAAAAATGCTATCAGGGAAGCTATACTCGACGGGATAATCCCAAATGAGCATGACGCTGCCAGAAAACTTATGCTTGAAAAAGGAGTCGAACTGGGACTCACCCCAATCAATGCATTACCTGAGTTTAAAATCGAGTAGTACCGGCAAATGATCGCTAAACCCGCCTTGGTATTTATATCCGCGATAAGTTGAAAATGGAATAAATCCCGGATACTTAGGATCTTTTTTCAATAGGAAATCAGGTTTGAAAATCTTAAGCATTGTCGGCGCAGTATAGAGTCCACTTCTGCAGTTTAAAAGTAAATTTGAAACAATTACCTGGTCAATCATTTCCCATGTCCCCATATATCGGTAAGTCCCAAGACCTCTGTCATCGGGCATCTCAGAAAGATTTATCATTGCTCTGGATGAGTCGTTGGAGATGGTAAGTACTTTAATTGCCTGGTCATCGGGTGTAGCGTTAAAATCACCTAATATAATTATTCTCGCACAAGTTTGATTTCTGTCAAGAATAGAGTCAGCTTTCTCTCTGACCATTTTAGCGATCTGCAGTCTGAAGTTTTCTCCTGCAAGTACTCCTCCCCTTCTCGAAGGCCAATGATTCGCAAATAAGTGAAGCGTGTCGTAACCAATCAAAAGTTTAGCATAAAGAACGCTTCTTGTATTAAAATCCTTCCGACTGATTTCATTAGGGATCAAGTACTTGTATGAGAGAACATCAACAATATCCTTCCTGAATATAAGACAAACATCTATACCTCTTCTGTCGCGCGATTCCTCATGAATTATACTGTAATTATATTTCGACAAATATGTACCATAGATAAGGTCCTCGAGAACCTTTCTGTTTTCAATTTCACAAAAAGCTATTACTGCAGGTGGCTCCCACTCCCCTGCTGCAATAATAGTTTTATATATCGAATTTGTTTTTCTTTTGTACCTTTCACTATTCCATCTCATCAATCCATTTGGAAGAAAGTCATTGTCATCTGTAAGCGAATCATCATAAATATCAAAGAAGTTTTCAACATTATAGAACATAATTCGCACTGATTGAAATGCAGTGACTTGTGAATAGCCTGATTTACTGAAAGAAGCAAGAAGCAATATTACAAATGAAAATTCTGCGAAAAAACCGCTTGACATAACTCTTCTGAAATTAGTTTCCTGCATATCTTTAAACTATTGATTGCAAATGCAGCACAACTAATTTAATATATACCGGGGCCAGTTTTAAAATGCAAAAAAAAGGCTGATCTCAAATCAGCCTTCTCAACTTATCATAATCTTTAATATGCATTAATCCATCGGTATCTCCTGGCACTCTCACCAAATTTGACAGCAAGTGAGAGTTCATGCGTACCGTAACTTTGTGTCCTGATATCAGTTAAAGTGAAGTCAACAGCATATGCGAAATAAAATCTGTCGTATTTCAATCCAACCATTCCTATTATGGCATCGCCCGTTCTCCATGACACTCCGGCCCAGTAGTCTTCTTTATAATACATTCTTAAAGTTAAGTCCATTTGCGCTGATTTAAAGAACATATCTGAAGCCTTAAGAAAGGCAGAAGGTTCAAGGGTCCAATCGGGGGTCAATGGAAATTTAATACCGCCAGTCAGATAATAATTACCTAATTGAGATGTTTTGTTTTTTGATGTATCAGCAAGCACTAAAGAACCCCTTAGCAAATTAGTCATTGCAAAACCCACATAATACCTCGATGTCGTAAAACTCGCACCAAAGCTGAAATCAGGAATAAAGACTGATCTGTCGTATGAGTTCAATAAAGGATCATCCTGATTATTCAAAATAGCTCCAGTAGTATTAACAGCAAACTGGTAAGCAGTCATTGCGAGTCCAAATGACAAGTCATTGGGTATTCCACCTGTTCTTCCCATTGCAATGTGGTAAGCATACGCAAGTGAAAAGCCTGTACGGTGCATAATACCATTGTTGTCGTTGAATACATATCCACCCAGCCCTACCTTGCCTCCCTTTGTAGGTTTGATGATCTTCTTTCTAACCGCTGTGGATTTAGATATGAAGCTATTTTTAAGAATACGGGTCTGAAAACTTACAGCATACGTGCTTGGTGCTCCTGCAAGCCCGACCCACTGCTCTCTAACTGTAAGATTAACAGTAGTATATCCGTCCCGACCCGCGAACGATGGGTTTATCAGAAATCCATTCATGATGTACTGGCTGTACATTGGAACCTGTTGGGCAAAGGTTCCTGCACAAATGAAACTGAGAACAATTCCTGGCAAAATGCTTCTTAGATACCTCATATATTATTCTAAATATAGTAATTATTATCTGATTATACTTATTACACCTGACCTAGGTTTAGACCCATCATTAAGATGTAAAACATAATGATATGAATCTGTTGGCAGGAGAGCGCCTTCATATGTACCATTCCATGGATTTGCAGATAAGTTTTTAGAATGGAACACAAGTTTTCCCCATCTTGTAAAGATGAATACTTCAGCATTCGGGAATAGATCAATATTCTTAATCTGCCATGTATCATTAACCCCATCATTATTTGGAGTTATAATAGTAGGTATTACGAGACATTTTTCAGAACCACCGATGCCAACAACGATATCCAGTGATGCAGCACATCCATTTTTGTCAGTAACAACAACACTGTAAGTTCCACCGGTAATGTCCTGTCGGTTCTGAGTAAGTATACCATCAGACCAGATAACATTGTACGGCTGAGTACCACCAGTAATAGTGAGAGCAATCGAGCCATCCGGAACACCCGGACATGAAGCGTCTACTTTTGTACTGGCAATTGAAATTGCCTCAGGTTCAATTATAGTCGCAGTAATAGCCGCAGTACACAGATTAGCATCCTGAACTGTTATTGTATAGTTGCCTCCGGCCAGATTATTAAAAGTGCCGGAAACCTGGAATGTTCCTCCATTCAGACTGTACGTATATGGAAGAATTCCCCCCGAACCAGTTATTGTCAAGGATCCGTCTGTTGATAAGGAACATGAAACATTAGTCTGACTAGCAATACTTCCGGATAACCCAATTGGTGGTTGAGTAACAGTAACTGACACATCAAAAGTACAGAGATTTGCATCCTGAACTGTCCCGGTGTAGGAGCCGGCTGCAAGAGTACTAAAGATTCCTGATGCCTGATAGGAACCTGCACCTAGCTTGTATTGATATGGTGGTATTCCTCCTGATCCTGCAACTGTCACACTGCCGGTATTGCTTCCAAAACAGAGAACATTTGTCTGAGAAGTAATAGTTCCTCCGACAGATGAAGCAGGCTGAGTAATTGTAACACTTACATTAAAAGTACTTAAAACAGCATCTCTGATTGTTATAGTATATGTACCAGCCGCTAATGACCCGAATGTATCTGACACCTGATAAGTTCCGCCGTTCAGAGTGTACTCGTAGGGTGGTACTCCACCTGCTCCATTTACGATAACACTTCCTGTTGATGTACCAAAACATGCAACATTGATTTGTGAAGCCACACTTCCGGATAGAGTAGCAGCAGGTTCTGTAATATTTACTATTACATTAAAAGTACATAGGTTATTATCCTGTACAGTAACTGTATAAGATCCAGCAGATAGTGAGCTGAATGTACCTGTAGCCTGGTAAACGCCTGATCCAAGTTTATATTGATATGGAGGAGTTCCACCAGATCCTGAAACTACTACACTGCCATCATTACCTCCAGGAATAGATACATTTGTTTGAGAGACTATGCTTCCTGATAGCGCAGTAGCCGGCTCTGTAATTGTTACACTGCCTGTTGCAGTACAATTATTACCATCAGTAATGGTAACAATATACGTACCTGCAGTGAGTCCTGTTGCAGTTATTGTTGTTTGCACAGGTACTGTATTCCAGGAATAAGCATAAACACCGCTTCCTCCGGCTGGAATAGCAGTGGCTGTTCCATTAGTCCCTCCAAAACATGCAACATTTACCTGAGTTGTTGTTACTGTTGGTAAAGGATTGACCATTATTGTTATTGCATTTGAAGTGGCAGGACCTCCGCTCTGACATATCACATTCGATGTCAGTATTACAGTGATAACATCCCCGTTAGCCGGGATATACGAATAGATAGCACTATTGGTACCTACCGGTGTTGCTCCGTTATACCACTGATAAACCGGTGTTGTTCCTCCGTTGGTCGGAGTTGCTGTGAAATTAACTGATGTGCCTGCACATACCGGGTTAGCATCTGCTGCTATTACAACACTTACCGGAAGTGTTGCTGCGACTGTCAAGGTTCCTGTTGTGGTTATTACTCCGCAACCTCCTGAAAGTGTTACTGTATAGGTAAATGGTCCGGATGCTGTCGGTGTACCGCTGATGGTGACAATATTGGCTGCCCATAAGCCTGTTACTCCTGCAGGTAATCCCGTAACTGTTGCTCCTGTGGCCCCCGTAGTAGCAT
The DNA here is from genome assembly GCA_003157015.1 of Bacteroidales bacterium. Taxonomy (GTDB): domain Bacteria; phylum Bacteroidota; class Bacteroidia; order Bacteroidales; family VadinHA17; genus LD21. The sequence goes on along the minus strand of PMIJ01000155.1, from coordinate 14 downwards.
AGGTGATATTGGTT
>PMIJ01000196.1 GCA_003157015.1 Bacteroidales bacterium | reverse complement strand
AGCCAAACTATGAATATAATGCCACACCACAGGATCCTGCAGTAATGAAGAGGAAAGTAATCCGCGGGGGATCATGGAAAGATATTGCATATTTTCTTCAGACAAGTGCAAGGGATTATGAATATCAGGATTCATCAAAGTCATATGTCGGATTTCGTAATGTCAGATCTTATATTGGTGTAAATTAAATAATTAGCAATAACCCTAAAATAATCAGGTAAAATGAGCCTAGCAGAATTAGTACAGAGCAGCGGGTGGAAAAACTTCATCGCCAAACTATATGGTTTAGGTGCTTCCGTAGTTATTATTGGTGCACTTTTTAAGATACAGCACTGGCCAATGGCCGGAACCATGCTTACTATCGGTCTTCTTACAGAAGCCGTTATATTCTTCTTTTCCGCATTTGAACCTTTACATGAAGAGGTTGACTGGTCACTCGTATATCCTGAACTTGCAGGTATTCCGGAAGACGAGACTCCTGAACTGGCCGCGCAGGGAGGAAAATACCATGGCAGTATATCAGGTGGTGGCGGCGGTTATGGCGGCGGAGCTGGATCTGTTGCCCTTGCAAAATTCGATGAGATGCTTGAGAAAGCTGAAATCTCACCTGAATTATTCCAGAAACTTGGTGTCGGAATGAAAAAACTTAGCGATTCAACCGCTAACATGAATGCTATGGGTGATGTTTCAGCCGCTTCTTCAAAGTATATGAGTACAATAAATAATGCAAATGATTCACTCGGCAAGCTTTCAGACTCATATCAGTCAACAACTAAATTAATTAATGAAACAGGTTCTGCATACCGTACAATGGCTGATTCACTCTCAGTCATTGAAACAGGTGGAAAATCTTACCAGCAACAACTGGAATCGCTTAACAAAAACCTTTCTGCCCTTAATGCAGTCTATGAACTTCAGCGTAAAGGAGCAGACAATCACCTGAAAGAATCTGATACACTTTATAAAGGAATCCAGGGTCTGATGAAAGACCTTTCAGAATCAGCCGGAGATACTAAAAAATACCGCGAACAGATAACAAAGCTCAACGATAACCTGTCGGCATTGAATAATGTCTATGGAAATATGCTTGCTGCAATGAATGTCAAATAACGTGGCTTTTTTATCTAACTAAACTAACTACAAAAATGGCTCACGAAAAGCTATCTCCGCGGCAAAAGATGATCGGTATGATGTACCTGGTTCTTACCGCCATGCTTGCACTTAACGTATCAAAGGAGGCTGTTGAAGCTTTTAGAAAAGTTGATAACGGTCTTACTCTGACAATTAAAAACTATTCTCTTAAAAACGATGTAATATATCACGAATTTGACAGAGCAGCAGCAGAAAACCCTACAAAAGCCGGTAAATATAAAGCATTAGCATACCAGGTTAAAGAGCGGGCAGATGAAGCATACAATTTTATACAGGGTCTTAAGATTGAAATAATCAAAAAAACTGAAAAAGATCCTGAAACTCCTGCTGTTAATGGGAATGAGGTTATTATCGATAAAGTTGAAAGACACATTGATGATACAAACGTACCATCTGAAATACTTATCGGCGCCAACGAAAACGGGAAAGCCAATGACCTTAAGGCTCTTCTCGCGGAATACCGCCAGTTTCTTATTACCACACTTGACGGCAAAAATCCAACTGCCGAAGAGGCGTTGAAAAAAAGTCTTAGCACCGAAGACGGAATAAACAGAGATGGCGTAAAGGAACGCTGGGAGAATCTTAACTTTCAGACATTACCCCTGGTTGCAGTAATATGTATCCTGTCAGAATACCAGGTCAATGTCAGAAACGGGGAGACAGAGGTTCTCAATTACCTCTATTCACAGATCGATGCGTCCTCATTTAAGTTTACCAAACTTGACGCAATTGTCATCCCTATTTCATCAAATTATGTAACCCTGGGCAGTGATTACGAAGCACAGGTATTTATTTCAGCTACCGATTCAACACAGTTCCCGGAATATACTGTCGGCGATACAAAACTTCAACGAGATGAATCCGGAAGAGGTATCTATAGGATTCGTGCTACCTCTACCGGTCCTAAAAAATGGGGCGGTATTATTGCTCTTAAGGCTCCTGACGGTTCGATTAAAAATTACCACTTCGAATCTTCATATTTTGTAGGAGAACCAAATGTTATCGTATCCCCCACTGCAATGAACGTTATGTATGCGGGTATTCCTAACCCTATAGACGTCTCTGTGCCGGGAATAAGCCCTGACAAGATTCATGTAAAAATAGTAAACGGAGCTTTTACTACTGAAAAAGTTAAAAACTCCAAAGGGGAATACTTCAAAGGCAGCTGGGCCGTTAAACCAAATGCTGTAGGTCAGGATGTTCAGGTTATCGTTACAGCCGATATCAATGGAAAGCCGGTACAGTATGCTCCGTATCCATTCAGGGTTAAATCAATTCCTACACCGGTAGCAGTGTTTGGTGGGAAAAGTACAGGCAGCATATCAAGAGCTGATGCACTTGTCCAACAAGGTGTCTTTGCCATAATGCCCGATTTTGATTTTGAGCTTAATTACACGGTAACAGGTTTTACCCTTTTCTACACCGATAAAGGAATGGATATTGAGGAATCGTGCGCATCAAGTAACCTGACACCTAAACAAAAGCAGGCTTTGAATGGATTGACACGTGGTAAAAACCTTATGATAAAAGATATCAAAGCAATAGGCCCCGATGGGAGAACAAGAGATCTGAATGCCATTGTATTGAAGATAAATTAGTATCAAAATAAAAATACCGAAATGAATAAGAAAATACTTTTTGGAATTATAGCCATCTCTCTGTCAGGCATTGTTAATGCCCAGAGTTTTGGTGATATTTACCAGAAATCGATTCCTGATGGTAAAAAAATTAGTTACCCTTACCTAAGGGAAGCCGATGTTATCTGGTCAAGAAAAATATACCGTCTGATCGATCTTCGTGAAAAGATGAATCAGTCTTTGTATTACCCTACGACTACCACTCTCGATGGAAGACAAAGTTTCATTAATATTATTCTCGATGACATTAAGGCAGGCAAGCTTACTGCTTATGACCCTCAAAATATGTCTGCTCCCACTACATATGATGATATCCAGGTAAAACTCGGAGCTAAAAACAAAACCGTGACCATTCAGTTAAATGCTGCCGGCGCTACAAAAGATTCACTTGTTAAGCAGGAAGCAAAACCGGAAGAGGTAAAAGAATTGCTCCTTTACGAAGAATGGTATTTTGATAAAAAACTCTCAAAACTCGATGTCAGAATAATCGCTTTACAACCTATTTATATGGGTTTTGATGAACAGGTAGGAAGAGCCAAAAAGATTGGGCTATTCTGGATCAAATTTGACGAAGTAAGGGATATTCTTGCAAAAAAAGAGGCCTACACGAGCAATAATGATGCCCAGAGAATTTCATTTGATGATTTGTTTATGCAAAGAAGATTCGACGGAGTTATCGTGGGAGAATCAAATGTCTACAACGACAGGCAGATTTCTGATTATCAGATAGGGAAATCAGCTCTGTTTGAAGCGGAACGGATTAAAACCGAACTTTTTAACTTTGAACACGATCTCTGGGAATACTAGAAGAAATTTCACACAGATGTTATAATAACAGAAGAGACGGGCCTGAGACCCGTCTCTTCTGTTTTAAAGATATTTTTCTTTTGTTGCTTTCTTAACATCATCAAGGTAATTTTTAATATCCTGTTCTTCTTCCTTTTTAACTATAAGAAGGACATCATCAGAATCAACTACAATGTAGTCTTTTAGACCCTGTATAACAGCTATCTTACCCGGAGCAATATTAAATATGTTCATTTCATTCTCGTATGAAAAAATTTCACCCCTGATCAATGAATTTCCCTTCTTATCAATAGAGGAATGTTCGTACAGCGAACTCCAGGTGCCAAGATCTGACCAGCCAATATCAGTACACATAACATATACATTATCGGCCTTTTCCATAATCCCGTAATCTATTGAAATGCTCCTGCATTCTGCATATGTCTTGCCTATGAAGCTGTGTTCCTGTTTTGTGCCAAAAAGATCTCTTCCCTCATTGAACACAGTATACATATCAGGCATATGTTTCTCAAATGCCGAAAGTATAGCATTGATATTCCAGATGAAGATCCCCGAATTCCAGTAAAAGTCACCACTTTCGATAAATACCTTTGCAAGGTCAACATTAGGCTTTTCAGTAAAGGTCTTAACCTTCAAAAGGTTTCTGAATTCCTTTGCAGGCTTTTTCTGATCTGCCTGAATATACCCGTAGCCAGTTTCAGGCCTGTCGGGCTTTATTCCAAGAGTAATAAGTGCATCATTACTTTCTGCAAAGTCAAAACAACTTTGAATCACATCAGTGAATTTTTCTTCCTTAATGATAAGATGATCAGCCGGAGTAACTGCAATTACAGCATCAGGATTTTCCTTCAATATTCTGAATGTTCCATAGGCAAGGCAAGGTGCTGTATTTCTTCGAAAAGGTTCTCCAAGCACTCGGGTTGGGTCGATTCCCAATTGTTGAACTACCATATCTTTATGCTCGGCATTTGTTACAATAAAAATATTTTTTTCAGGGCAGCTTTTTTTAAACCGCCTGTATGTCTGTTGAATCAGTGTCTCTCCACTTCCAACAATATCAAGAAATTGTTTAGGTCTTTCACGACGACTCAGAGGCCAGAAACGACTTCCTACTCCTCCAGCCATAATAATTACATACCTGTTATCCATAAAAAGTGATTTTTACAAGAATTTATGCAAATATATAATTAATTATGCATTCGGGTTTGAAGTTCTTCGCAGCAAACTACGAAGAACCGGAACGAAGTGGAGTTCAGCGCAGCTAATCTTCGATCCCCTAAGNNACCGATCCCGCGAAGCGGGAGAGCTCGGCGAAGCCAATGCACTCGCGGGGATTCAAAAACCATATTAACGGAAATACCATAAATATTAGTAATTTTGAAGAGCTTAAATATAGAAGAATGATCAAGTTCCTCACACAATTCGGGCGTTACTTCCTGCTTCTGAAAAAGGTATTTTCAAAACCTGAAAAACCAGTTCTGTATTACAAACAAACTTTAAGGGAATTTGTATATCTCGGCATCAACTCAATTGGAATCATTGCCATAATCTCCTTTTTTATGGGTGCAGTTATAACATTGCAAACTGCTTATAATACTGAAAATCCGATTTATCCCAAGTATCTTATTGGGCTCGGTTGCCGCGATTCAATGATCCTTGAGTTTTCATCCACAATTGCTGCGCTCATCCTGGCCGGAAAAGTAGGTTCTAATATCGCCTCTGAAATAGGAACAATGAGGGTAACCGAGCAGATAGACGCACTCGAGATCATGGGTGTCAATTCTGCTTCCTATCTTATTCTTCCTAAAATGATTGCAACACTTATTTTTAACCCATTTCTGACCCTCATGGCAATAATAATAGGGATCTTCGGGGGATGGATTGCCGGGACTTTTGCAGGAGTGATCACTTCGGAGAATTTTATATATGGGATACAATATGCTTTCATACCATATTATATTACATATTCGTTAACAAAAACGGTATTCTTTGCCTTCAT
>PMIJ01000131.1 GCA_003157015.1 Bacteroidales bacterium | reverse complement strand
TTTAACCCTACTTCTGAAAATCCCACATTATTTCATTTTCATGGTCGCCAAGGCACAAAGTATCACAAAGAATTGGATTCAAAACTTATCCTTGAAGGTTCTTAGCGTCCTGGCGTCTTTTTTTTTCCAGGAATTCAACCAAACTGTCTACATCAGGACTAATTCCTGTTTTGACATAATAACCGGAGACGGAATTAGACACAACCAGGGATTGAAATATATCCAATCCTATTAACTGTGCAAAACAGAAACCCGCATTGAAATTATCTCCTCCTCCAGTGAGTATTTTTGGTTCTTTAGAGAAAAAGGTATCGCATTTCTCAAAAACAGCACCATCATATGCAAGAGCATCCTTTGTACGGTGAATGACAAGTACATCCGTATTAATTGCCCCAAATAGTTCTTCAACAAATTCTTTATCAGATTTATGCTCCGGAACACCCAACGCCTTGGATATCAGATCTGATTCATTCTGATTCAGACTAATTATTACTTTGAAATATTCTCTGAACCTACCCAAAAGTTTTATCGCGAATTGTATGTCCTGTTTTGACCTGCGCGAACAGTCGGAAAAATCCGTGAAAAAAAATGTTTTTGGTCCAGTGTGTATTATTGAAGGCAATATTTCATTAAGAACTCCTTCCCATATCTGTGAAGAATTCTCAATCTCGCTCCAGTTTAAAAATGAAATCAACCGTTTTCCGGAGATTAGCTTTTTTATCCTTTCAATTCCCAAAATATCTTTGATATCTTCCCATGTAAGATTATTATATGGACCCGGGTCGAACATGATTACTTTTGAGTTTTCAAATTCCAGAGCTGTTGCTGAAATGGTATCCGCGATAGTATGAAGAGTACAGTTTTGAGACATTGTCCGGAAAACAGGAAGAATCTCAGGAAGTCCAAAAGTTCCGACACATTCTACCCTGACACCAAGATTACCCAGGGCATTTCCTGTGATCACCATGTTTCCACCTATCTTTGAGAGTTTTGTTTGTAATTCGACACCACAACTTTTATTATCGAGATTTATAAGGAACTCACCGAACTGGCTGCTGCTGGTAAAATAGCCTGATACTTCATTATCCTTCTTCTCTCTTACAATACGGATTATATTGTCAATACATGCATCAAAACCCATAAAAGCGTTCTGAACTGTTATATTATTCCGGCCAATATGTGATACTATATCAGGGATGGCATCAAAAATTCTCTTATTCACTATAACATCCTTAATTTTAAACTCTTCATAATCTATTTATAATACTCTATTCCTTTGTGTTACCCGGTGATGAACTTTGTACCCTTTGTTGTAAAGAAAATTCAAACACTAAGGACCTCAAAGGCATGCATAAAGGAGCACAAAGATTATATATAAAGAAAGGTTATATATAAAGAAAGGTTATATATAAAATAAGTCAGATATATATCGAGGCTTCCTTATCAAGCAACAAAAAAGAATTTTTATGAAGTATTATGGCTGATGCAGGAAAAGCCGTAGAAACTTCATTCTCAATCAATCGTTTAACGACTTCGGCTTTTCTGTTGCCATTCAACTGTAAAATCACAGTTTTCGCTTCCATTATATACTTCAATCCAAGAGTAATTCCTTTAGTCAGGGTCACTTTACCGGAAAAGTACTTCTGCCCAACAACTTTTGTCGTTTGATCAAGATTAACGATATGAGAATAAAGATCAAAAGATGTTCCCGGTTCATTTAACCCAAGATGTCCGTTCATTCCTGCACCTAGCAGAATCATGTCTATTGGGCCAAATTTCTTTATAAAATCATCTGTTTTAGTGCATTCCTTCTTAAGATCGGCAGACTCGCCGTCGAAAAAACATAAATTCTCTTCTGAAAAGTCAATATGATCAAAGAAATGCTTTTTCAGGAACGAAAAACAGTTCTCGCTTTTCATTGCTCCTATGTTTGCCCATTCGTCTAGTCCGACAATTTTGGATTTCTTAAAACTGATTTTGCCTTTTTTTGTCAGTTCAATCAGATGCTTAAATGTGCCGACCGATGTTTCACCGGCAGGGAAGCAGAGTAAAGCATCGGGTTTCTCCGAAATTATGGCGGCAATCTGTTCCGCAGTTTTAACCGATAATTCTGTATAGTCGTTATAGATTATTTGTTTCATAAAAATCAATTAAATAGTAAATTCCTTCTAACCGCAAAGTACGCAAAGCAGGCACAAGAGTCTAAAAGAATCAATTGGATTTTCTTTGTGAGCCTCTTTGACTCCTCCGTGCAACCCTGTGATAGTTCTTACTTTTGTCACACAGATGGCCACAAAAAAGACACTGAAAACCACAGAGAAATGTTTTTAAACCTTTTACTCAAAGCCGCAATGTTGCTAAGCAATTATTAGCGCCTCTGCGTCTTATCGGGAAATTCTTCAGAGTTTTATTTCTCCCCAGCCTTTCCTGTATTCTCTTTTCACAAACTGGTTGGCCTTTTCAAAATTTGTTATCCGCATGTTTTCTCCATCCCATTTGTAATTGATATATCTGCCGGGAAAAGTATACCCTTCCATTTCGCCATAAACCGGGTCTTTTCTGCTTATTTTTTCCCGGATATTGAAACTTCTCAGGAGTAAATTCCCCATAAGAACAGTTTCTGTCAAAGGGCCAGCATACCCTACGAAAGGCGAATCAACTTCTGCATTTCCATAGCCTGCAATGCATGCATCAATCCATTGCCACCAGTGTCCGTCCATATCGCCGGAAATACGCGGGTATTTTTTCGGAACTGAGATTTCTGTATTTCTCGATAATGGTAAAAGTATTGGATTACGTCCGCCCCAGCCGCAAGCTGCTTTACCCTTTGTTCCGATGAACAATGTTCCTCCTTCATAATCATTCAGCCCCAGCGGATAATCACAGAGTATTTCATTCATATTAACATCCGGGTCAATCTCATTTGGCCGTTCGGGTGTTATGCCTCCGTCCATCCAGTATAGATCCAGATCTTTGCCATTTTTCAGTTTATATCTGAAACGTATTGAACTCGATACCGGTCCGCTGTCGGGATAGAGTCCTTCCGAAAAAATGCCATTGTAAACCGTGCTGGCGCTGCATGATACTTCTGTCGGATATCCAAGATTAAGCAATTTGAATGGTGGGCCTATTATGTGACATCCCATATCACCCAGGGCTCCGGTACCAAAACGCCACCAACCACGCCAGTTAAACGGGACCAGGTTATCAATATAATTGGTTTCTTCCGCAGTACCAAGCCACAGATCCCAGTTAAGTTCTTTCGGTACCGGAGGATGAGTATTTGGCCAGGGAATTCCCTGTGGCCATACAGGCCGGTCAGTCCAGCAAAAGACTTTTTCGATCTGGCCAAGCACATCTGCTTCGATCCACTCCCTCAGAGTACGCATACCGTCACATGATGCACCCTGGTCTCCCATCTGAGTAACAACTTTGTACTTTTCGGAAGCTTGTGTCAGTATTCTCGCTTCATAGATATCGTGAGTCAGTGGTTTCTGAAGGTAAAGGTGTTTCTTAAGTTGCATGGCGCTGAGTCCGACAATAGCATGGTTGTGGTCAGGAATAGCTACTGAAACAGCATCAAAGTTTTTACTCTCTTTATCAAACATTTCGCGCCAGTCGTGGTAGAAAGAGGCTTTTGGAAATTGTTTGATCCTTGGCGCTGCCTGTCTGTCATCAACGTCGCAAAGAAAGGCTATTTCGGCATTTTTTTTGGGGGCAATCGCATAGTGGCGGATGTCATCGGCAGCTTCCCCACCACATCCAACTGCTGCAATAAGAAGTTTGTCGCTGGGATTTACATGTCCCAGGCCGCTTACTGTGAAATTCGGAAGAATAGTTAAAGCGGCTGCCCCTGAGGCAGCCGTTTTTACAAAATTCCTCCTTGAAATCCCACCGGATATCCTGGATTTATTTTTCATTACTTTCGTTTTAATTGATTAAAAAGTCAATTAACTCATAGCAGTATACTATTTCGTTGCCGTATTCAAAGGTTTGACAGCAACTTCCTTAAAGAATACAACATCTGCATCGCTGTGATTCTGAAGACCCATATATCCTGTCATCGGACGAGGACCACGATTAGGTTCAAAAGCAAATTTTTTGGCAGGTACAGGGTCGCCTTCCTTGTAATCAGTAACTTTTACTCCATTCAGATATACGATAGTTCTTGGACCATCGAGAGTTATTTCCATCGTATTCCATTGAGGACCAGGCTTACCTGTTTTTGCTAAAGGCTTTGTAAGTGAATATAACATTCCTGTGTAGTGATAATCATCTTCACCTGAGAGTTCAGGTTTATTATCAATCTGAACCTCGTAACCAGTATTCACTGGCATCATATTATCTTCAGTTGGTACTGAGGGTATCCGGATAAAAACGCCGGAGTTGCTGTTTTCGTCACGCATTCTGAAGACAACGCGGATAACACAATTTCCAAATTGCTCGCCTGTCCAGTAAAGTAATCCCATCCCTCCTTTTGACTTGATAAATCCATCCTCTACATAGTGAGAACCTGGTCCGGCCTGCTTCCAGCCCGTAAGATCTTTCCCATTGAATAATTGTCTCCATTGAGTTGTATCAGCAACACCTGCTGAAAGGCTCCTTGTCATAAGAAATAACATACATACTATCAGGCTAAAAAGTAAAAAGTTTTTAGCTGTCATAGTTACGAAAGGCTTTCTTTGCCTGTCAATTAATTTTTGTTCCATAGTTTTTAATTTTAATTAATTAGTGACTTTTTTTCTTATTGTAGCGTTCTGAACAATTGGATTTGCCCAGAAGCTTAAACTCAGAATATACAACAAAGGTAAATACAAAATCATCATTCCTGCCTGTAATCCTATCATATCTTTCAGCTTGCCGATAAGCAATGAAAATATTGCACCTCCGGCGATTGCTGTACATAAAATCCCTGCAAATGAACCATGAAAACGCGTAACACTGTTTAGAGCAAGTGAAAAAATAATTCCGTACATTACCGATAGGCAGAAACCCAGGGCCGGGAAGCCAAACAAAGCAATTTTTGCATTTCCAAAAAGAGTAAACGTCAGTACCACAAGCGCGGCAGATGTAAAAATACGCAGGACAATCTTACTATCAATAATTTTTAACAACACTAATCCGAGAACACAACCGACAGTCATCATACCCCAAAACAAGCCAACAGTTGCCGCTCCTTCTGTTTCAGGCTTAAAACCATGATATGTACGTAAAAATTCTGATATCCAGTTTGCAATTCCCTGTTCAGTACCAACATAGGCAAAGATCCCCAGGAAAAATAATATTACGGCTTTTTGCCCGAAGAGTTCGACATGTGTTTCCCATGCTCCTACAATTTCATCTTCCTTTCTTATAACCTTTGGAAAACGGACCAGAAAAATAATTGCTATCATCAGAAAACTTATAAAAGCAAAAATCCAGTAGATTGAAACCCATGGCAAGTGATGTGGTGTGAGCCATGCCATGAAATTTATAAAGAATCCCTGACCAGAATGTTGATTATTAAGATTCGATACCAAAAAGGAATATACAAAAGGGCTGAGGAAAGAGGCTCCTCCGAAAACAAGCTGAACAATGAGATTGTTAAATGCAAAGTGCTCCTCTCCTCCTGTCACTCTCAGCAAAGGGAACAAAGCAACCTGTAAAAGGGCCATCCCGCATCCGATCAGAAACAGGGAACATAAGAACACAGGAAATATCGGGAAGAAAGAAAACAAAAGAGCACCACAAAAGGCAAGAATCCAGGCAAAAACCAGACTTTTCTTTTCATCATATTTCTGAACTATCATTCCAGAAGGAATTGACATTAAAGCATAAGCAATAAAAAATGAGAAAGGCAGAAGCCCTGTCATTGCTCCATTTAATGAAAAGCTGTCGCTGACATTCGGATTAATTGAACCAAGTATATTAGTCAGAAAAGATATGGCAAAGAATATGAAGAAAATAAGAATGACGAGGTAATAATTTCGCTTCATGAGGAACTTATAAGGTGATTTTCAATCCTGTCCATGCTTGATCAACAGCCTATAAAAATAGAAATATTTTGCAAGTTGACGATTTAAATATCAATTATGTATTCAACAATTTCAATTTTGAATTCGTTTGAGTTACTTTGTGGTAACTTTGTGGTCTTTTGTGTTAAAATAATAAATCAGATCAGATGGAAACGAAATATTTTTCTCTCAGCTCAGTTGAAAACAACAGACTGGTCAAAATAGTTCAGATTGTTTTTGGTATTGCCTGTATAATTGTCGCAATAATCTGGTTAATTTTTAATATCAGGTCGATGAAATCAGACGGGACACTCTGGATTACCATTATTTTTCTTATAGGCTTCGGTTTTTATCAGATTTGGTCAGGATTAGGAAAGGCAACAAGATTCATACAGATAGGCTCTGACATAATCCGGCTTAAACGAACAGTCCTTCTTCCTGCATTGGAGATACCTTCTGAAACTATTCAAAAGATTGAATTATACCCTTTTAATCTTATTTTCTTTCTGGAAGAAAAGAAAAAAATTATGCTCAGGTTCAGTACCACCTATCTTGAAACCAACGAAAAAGTCAAGGATGAAATTCTCAGTTTCGCTGAATTAAACAAAATCAACTTAGAATTTGTCGAGGAAAAATTATAGGTACTATGGGCAACTCTGATTAACTCAATCATGATATGTGATGTATGAAATATGGTAATACCTGATAGAAGAACTGTCACAGAGAGACACTGAGTAGCACAGAGGGCCGCAGAGAAAAACCACGGACTGAAGGAAATGAGCTCTTACATATTTCTTATCTTTTCCCAGGCAGCAGAGCTTACCGGTATACCCTCCTCAAGGTTTTTTTTTCTTATCCGGAGCACATTCTCTCCCGGATACCTGATATTTGATGAAGAATCAACCGGGATAGATTTATGAAGATCTTCAATTATCTGGTGTATTGAGGATTCAATTGAAGGAAAATTATGAAGTTTGCTTATGTTGAAAGCAATAAAGACCTGTGATACGCTATGTTCTGAACTGCAGGCATGAATCTGATGAGTTGAAAGTCCCCCGGAAAGAATTGTCGCCATAATATCGAGCAATAACGACAACCCCGCCCCTTTCCAATATCCTGCCGGTAAAACTCGCCATGTTTCAAGAATCTCACCCGGATCATCTGTCATCTGTCCCTGTCTATTGAAACCTCCGGGATAAGGAAGTTTATTACCATCGCTCTTCATTGATTCTAACTTCCCGTATGAATATTGCGACATTGCAAAATCGATAACAATTGCTTCACCCTTATAAGGCACAGCCATAATGAACGGATTATTTCCAATTCTTGGATCAGCGGCTCCCCAAGCAGGCATATTTTGACAAGTATTTGTCCAGCAGATGAATGCAAAACCTTTTTTTGCAGCCTGCCAACCATATGTTCCTCCGCGCATCCAGTGGTTAGTGTTACGAAGCGCTACCAGGCCAGTTCCGTTTTCATCCGCAATTTCCATCGCTCTGTCAGTCGCAAAAGCAGCATTAAGCGGTCCGGCTCCCAGATTGCCATCCCATTGTTCAAGCGATCCGAATTCGTGTATTAATGAAGGAACGGCTTCAGGTTTCACAAAACCTTGCCTGGTGTTCATTATAAATCGGGGAAACCTATTAATACCGTGAGAATTGACCCCATCAGCACAATTCATTGTGAATATTTCGGCACATCTTTCCGCATTTGGTTCCGAAAAACCAACGCTTATGAGGATCCTGAAAAATTCTGATTTCATTTTATCGTAGCCAATACGAATTGATTTTTCCGGTATTTCCATATGAAGAAATGATTAAAACTCAGGTAATTATTTGGTAAAGAAGCAATTTAGAATGAGATACTCATATTCTATCTGTCGAGGAGTTCGCTACTGGTTATAATATGAACTCCATGTTTTGCAATTTCACATTTTATATCATCGAACTTTTCAAGGTATAATGGCCGCGATGCATCCTCAATAAGTGTTGCGGAAAAGCCTTCCAGCACAGCATCGAGCATTGAATAGTAAACGCAGATATCTGCAGCCAGGCCACAGAAATAAATTTCAGATACCCCCTTTTCTTTAAGATAACCGGACAGTCCTGTGCTTAGCTGATGATTATTATCATAGAATCCGCTATAACTGTCGACTTCAGTATCCATCCCTTTACGGAAAATAGCTGCAATACGTTCAGAATGAATATCCTCATGTAATTCTGCTCCTCTAGTGCGCTGAATACAATGATCGGGCCAGAGAGTCTGGTGGATTCCATTCAATATTATCCGGTCAAATGGCTTTTTATTCAGATGGTCCGATGCAAAGCTTTTATGGTTTTTCGGATGCCAGTCCTGCGTGGCCACCACCAGATCAAAATAGCCCAAACAGTTGTTAATTACCGGAATAATTAGATTGCCTTCAGGCACTTCAAGCGGTCCCCCGGGCATAAAATCATTCTGTACATCAATAAGTACAAGTGTTTTCATTATAAGCTATTTTTTAAATTCATTAATAAGTTTATCCCGTTCAATTTGCAATTGTGTACTTATTCCTATTTTGTAGATATGGGGATAATCAAATCTTTTATATTCTTCAGGCAGTTTTTCCAATCTGTTCCTGCTGTATTTCGCAATTTCAGCTACGGTTTTTGGATTGTTCAGTCTTAAACCGTTTTCAATTACCTTATGTAAAAGTGGTTCTTTATCATATTTTGCCAGAGAAAGTGATTTAAGAGGATACATAGGATGATGCATTACATCCGCACTATTTTCTCCAGCCATCGTCACCACATCGGCGCCAACGAATTTACCATCGTTATCGGCACATCTGAATACTTGCTTCTTATGCGGCAATGTTATTTTGCCAACGTTTTCCGACAATTTAATCCTGGGTTTGCCATTAGCCCAGGCCAGTTTATAAACTCCATCCAAAGCTGCATCTGGCTGTCCTGTTACAAGGCTTGTACCAACACCAAAAACATCTATAGGTGCCTGTTGTCCAACCAGGCTTTTTATAATGTATTCATCCAGTTGGTTTGAAACAGCAATCTTTACATAGTGTAGTCCTGCTTCATTCAATCTTCTCCTACACTCTTTTGAAAGGTAAGCCAGGTCGCCACTGTCAAGCCTGATTCCATTTAGCCGTACCCCATTATCTTCCATTTTTTTAGCTACTGCAATAGCATTTGGTAATCCACTTTTCAACGTGTCGTATGTATCTACAACAAGGACACAATCATTGGGTTGAATATCTGCAAAATGATTAAATGCTGACAACTCATCATCATAGCTTTCGATAAAAGAATGGGCCATTGTACCTGAAACAGGAATGTTATAATCACGACCAGCCCTCATATTGCTTGTACTATCAAATCCCCCGATAAAAGCGGCTCTGCTCGCATAATAACCTCCCGGACCCTGAGCCCTTCGTAAACCGAAATCAATTAAATACCGGTCACCTGCTGCCTGACGCATCCGGCTGGCTTTGGTAGCGATAAGTGTCTGAAAATTAAGAATATTAAGCAGAAGTGTTTCAATAATCTGTGCTTCAATAATGTTAGCCTCAATCTGAATCACAGGTCTAACCGGAAATAACAGGTCTCCTTCGACTGAACTGTAAACATTGCCCCTGAACCTGAATTTTTCAAGATATCTTATAAAATCAGGATGGTATCCCAGCTCTCTTAAATAAACAATATCTTTTTCATCAAATTGCAAGTTATCAAGAGCCAAAAGAAAATCCTCCAATCCGGCAAAAATTGCATATCCTCCATTGAAGGGTAACTTACGAAAGAAATAGTCGAATACTGCCTTCGTCTCCTTTTGTCCTTTCAGGAAATATACCTGAGACATTGTCAATTGATATTTGTCAGTATATGAAGCTGTGTAATTGAACATTATTAATAATTTGTAAATCGTTCTGTCAGTTCGGTTTTATAATTAATTACTTTCAAGATATCAGAAATTTTGCAATATTTCTATTGTTAAGGCAATAAATATTATTTATAAAAAATCTTAGCCAATAACTATGTGCATTTAAAATCAGGGCCAGGATAGCCGGATCATGTTCAAAAGATTTGTACCTGAACATTCAATCTGATCAATTGTTGAATTTAATATCAAACAGATATATTGATGTAATTTTCAACCATATCAACAAAAAAAAATCTGAATAGTTTTAAAGACATAATTTGAAAAAGAAATTCAAAATATTAATGCTGATTTTTAGTCTGGTTCTCTTTCAGAGTACATATTCGCTAAACGGTCAAATTCTGAAAGATTCAATCTCGATAAACCTTATAAAAAAAGGTATCGATTATATTTATAACTTCCAGTTCAGCAATGCTCATAAGATTAGTTATGAACTCAGCAGATTGTATCCCGGACATCCTATAAATTACCTGTATAACGGGATGATAACTTACTGGGAAAATTATCCGCTGATAACAACCTCTGAAGCACGGGACTTGTTTGAAGATGCAATGAATAAATGCATAGATGAGTGCAACAAAATTAAAAATCCATCAGACGAACCTGAAATACTATTGGTCAATCTGTGCGCCCGGGGTCTTCTTTTATTATATTACACAGATAATTATCTCAGTCTTGATGTTTTTCCTCTCGCCACCAGCACTTATCAGTGTATAAGGCGCTCTTTTAACTTCACGTCTCATTATTCTGATTTTTATTTTTTCACAGGTGTCTACAATTACTACCGGGAAGCTTATCCCGATGCTCATCCTGTTTACAAAACCCTGGCATTCCTCTTTCCAAGAGGAAGCAAGCCTATGGGTTTGGAAGAATTGCAGATTGTTGCTAAAAATTCAATTATACTTAAGGCAGAAGCATATTCTTTTCTTACCCTGATATTCTTAAGTTTTGAGAATAATTACCAGCAGGCAACATTTTACAGCAAAAGTCTTCATATCATATATCCTGACAACCCGGAATACCTTGGTTCATATATTAAAAACCTTCTGCTGATAAAGCAATATGATGAAGCTGAGAGAGAAATGGGGTCATCTGTTTCTAATCTGAAAAACCTGTTTTTCCAGTCGCAGCTTACTATTTTCAAGGCGATTTTACAGGAAAAAAAGTACCATAATAACCAACTGGCTCAGCAATTTTATCTGACAGGAATCAAAGATATATCGGTCTTCAGGAGTTATGGAAACGAATATGCTGCCTATGCATATTTTGGCCTGAGCCGTATCAGTAAGATCAATGGAGATGAAGAGAATGCGGAGAGGTACCGTAAACTTGCATTAAAACTTGCCGATTTTAAAAATATAGATTTTGGCGATTAATCTTTCGGCTTTCCCGGATTGCCATATTACATGTCTGGAAGGAAAAATTCAGCAGAACTTATCTCAGCAACTCTTCACCATGCAAAACCCTATACTTCATCATTAAAGTTCCCTGCTGGTTTGCAGTAGTGCAACTTATCAGTTTCAGTCTGATATCGAGTTTTTCTTTAATCACAAAATTGGCTCCGATTCCAAATATTTTTGGTTCAAGGGTAAGCCACAACTCATCTATTAACTCATCTTTCAGGAAGGAAGTTGCAATGTGTGCACCTCCGACGATCAATAATCGCTCCTCCCCTTCTCTTTCAAAGCGTGATACGATGCTAAAAGGTGATTGACTGGTAAACTCAATCCGCCCTGGTTCATCTCTTGACCTGTATTTTTCCGGATTTCCTGTCATAACAATAAAATGATGTCTGGAATCAGGTTTAACAGGATCGGGATTATAAGTTCCGCTGCCCATTATTATAATCCGTGTATCGTTCCATACTGAATCAAAATAATCCTGATCATTTTTCGACGACCATGATCTGACTTTAGAATCGCCCCATTTAGTAATTTTGCCATCGAGGGTTGAAACGAATATCAGAATTGTTTTCATTTTAAGAGTTTAAGCTGTTTATCAGCATAATGCACATTTACATTTTTTCCATTGTGATCTGACTTTCGTTTATCCCAAGACCAGACAGTTGTTTAAGTACTGCCTCCATCATGGGAGGCGGTCCGCATAAATAGTAATGCTTATATTCCGGACGGATGTTGTTTTTAAGAAATTCTTCAGTTATTAATCCTTGGGAGTATCCTTCAATCTTCTCATCAGACAGTATATTAATAAAAAGATCGCCCAGAAGCCACTTCAACTCACTTTCATGAATTATGTCATCCTTCGTTTTGTTGGCAAAGAGCAGCATATTAACGCCAATTTTCTTCCTGTAATGCAGCTCCCTTAAAATTGAAATAAACGGGGTTATTCCGGCTCCTCCGGCAATGAATACGCCTTCGCCCTTATATGAAATATCTCCCCATACATCTCTGATGATCAATTCGGAACCTGGCTTCAATTTTCCCAGTTCGTTTGTTATTCCATTCCTCTCAGAATATATTTTGATCGTGAATTCCAGGTAATCAGACGAGTTCAGGCTGGTGAATGTGAAAGGTCTTTTTTCATCTCTCAACCTGGGAACATTAACAGATACCTCGGTAGCCTGGCCGGGAATGAATGAATATCCCTTTGGTTTTTCAACCTTAAAACTTTTAACATCTTGTGTAACCTCACCGATATCAATTATCTTAACAATATGCTCTTCCATACTTTCCATGTAACATCCTTTAGATCTGTCATATAAAACGAAATACCTCAACTAATAAACAAAACCTAAATCTTATCAATTTTGGCTGCAAGAATAAAATCATTCTCTGATAATCCGTTAACTGAGTGGGTCGATAAATCAACTACTACCCGGCCGTAAAAAACGTGAAGATCAGGGTGATGACCTTCCCCTTCAGCTATATCCGCCACTTTGTTTACAAAATCTATTGTATGGCGATAATTCACAAATTGAAACTCCCTGGTAATTTTGCTGTTCCCAATAACTTTCCAGTTATCTGAAATCTGCGTGGAATATTCTTTAGCCTCTTTTTCATTGAGAGGAGGTACCCCTCCTTCACAGGGCACACATTTTTTCTTACTTAAGTCCATATTTTTCAGCATATTTATTTACCTTACCTTACATTTATCTAAATAAAAGAAACAGATTAGAATAGAAATAGTTTAAGGCAGTTTTGTTTATATAAAGGGAATTGCGGTTATTAAACTAAGAGTCAAAGGTATAACGGTGTAAAGGTGCAATGGCGTAAAGGTACGACGGCGTAATAATGCAAAGGTACAACAGTACTATGGGCAAGGGTGCAAAGGGGATAAAAACAACAAAACAGGATAATAAATGTTAGGACTATTGGTGTCTGTAGAAAAAAACCAAATAATCAGATGATATCGCTCACAAAAAAAACAGACAATAAACTGGAATGTATTCTCTGCCCTCATTTCTGCAAATTAACTGCAGGGAAAACAGGTATCTGCGGTGTCAGAAAAAATACCGGTGAAACTATCACTCTTGTGACTTATGGCGTTATATCAGGCTATTCTCTCGATCCGGTTGAAAAAAAACCTTTATATCATTTCTTCCCCGGCTATAACGTATTGTCAATCGGGTCATTCGGTTGCAATATGCGGTGTGATTTCTGCCAGAATTTCCATATTTCACAGAATGTCCCTGATGTTCCCGTTTCTGAAATTACTATAGATAAGATAATCGGAGATGCTCTTATTTCTAAAAGGAATATTGGAATAGCATTCACATATAATGAGCCGGTTATCTGGTTTGAATACATGAAAGATGTGGCTGAAAACGCTAAAAAAGAAGGTCTTCATACAGTAATGGTAAGTAATGGGTATGTAAACAGCGATCCGCTTAATGAAATATTAGAATTCATCGATGCGTTTAATATTGATCTTAAAGCTTTTAACAACAATTTTTACAGAAAACTCACCGGGGCAGAACTGGAACCTGTTAAAAACAGCCTGAAAAGGATTGCTAATGCAGGAAGACATCTTGAAATTACCACCCTTATCATCCCGGGCCAGAATGATGATGAAAAAGAAATGGCATTACAGAGTAAATGGATAGCCCTCGAACTTGGCAGGGATGTTCCTTTTCATCTCAGCAGATATTTTCCCACCTATAAAAGAGACAATCCTGCAACACCTGATGGAACACTGAAAAAGCTTTTTGAGATTGCCTCCGAAAACCTTGATTATGTCTACCTCGGAAATAACAACTCTACAGAGGGGCAGAATACCTTATGTTCATACTGTGGAACTGAAGTAACATTAAGATCAGGATATAATACTATCCTCAAAAATCTTGATGAATACGGGAAATGCAGGAGTTGTGGTAACCTGATTTACAAAAACTTTACTTTTTCTTAGCCAACATGGAACTCAGCCTTTCAAATAGCTTATCGACTCCTGAAAGAAGATCTTTCTGCACTGTTTTATAATAAGCTTTCACAATCTTTGGATTATCCTTGCCATCAGGATTATTGACCCGGGCTATAAGGTCATTCCGGAACTCAACTGCATCGGAAATCAGTGCAGTTAATTCATCTGTTTTATTGTCGGGATGAACATTTGAGTATACAAAACAATCCGATATCACTTCAAAAACAAGGTAATCAATATCCTTTTTTAATTCTCTTATGCTGGCCATTTTAAACTTGTTTGAATTAATGAGGATACAAATATAATAATTTATCCTTCAGTATGTTCTAAACAACTCCAATATTAAGAGCGGAACACACTGACGCTTTCCTCGGCTTTTTTCAGATAGAGCTCCCTTAACTTTTCGATCAACTGATGCTTAACCCGGAAGAAATTATTTTCAATACAGTAAAAAGGCAGTACAATCGGTGATGTCCCGGTCATAAATATTGCATCATACTCAGGTATTTCAGATGTCTTCACACATTTAAATTCCACACTTATTTTGTTTTCAGTGCATATCTCAAGAATGTGTTTCCGTGTTATGCCATTTAGTATAACATTATCAGGTGCTGTCACGAGGGCTTCTCCTTTCAGGAAAAAAATATTTGAACGGCTTCCTTCTGTAATTAAGTTGTTTTCATTCACCAGAATAGCCTCATAACTGCTTTCGCTGATAAGCCTGTGATATATTGAGGATCGTAATTTATGATCAATAACTTTTGATTCAGGGTTTTTCCGTTCGGCAAAGAAAAGAATGCCCTTCACCCCTTTCTGATATTGCGTTTCCGTGGGATAGGAAGGCTCAATAAAGTATAGAAGGCAATTTGTTTTGCCACTTTTATAATTAAAAACTATTTTAAGGTTTGTTTCACGTTTTTTGTCTGATCTGGCAAGACTGATAATATCTTTCCTGAGTTTTGACTCGTCCGCAAGGATTTCCTTTTTCTGCAATTTTACACTGGTTACAAGTCTTTCCATATGATCAGAAAAAAAAATCGGATTACCCTTTACCATCCTCAGAACCTCATAAACTGAATCACCTTCATAAACGAGAGACTTATCGAACATTTCAGCAGGTTGAAGTGTCCCGTTAAGGATGAACATTTTACCATAACATTCATTCATTATCGACAATGATTTGCTTCACAAAAATACGAACTATAAGTTAATCCGGTTTCAATTCTCAGTATATTCGCAGTAATAAAAACAAGAAGCTTTCAGAAGATGTATGCGATAGTTGACATTGAAACTACCGGAGGAAGTGCGCGGAATGAAAGAATTACTGAAATCGCCGTATACCTGCATGATGGAAATGAAGTAACCGGAGAATTTGTTTCACTCGTTAACCCGGAAAGAAATATTCCCTATTTTATAACAAACCTCACGGGCATAACCAACGAAATGGTTGAAAATGCTCCCCACTTTTATGAGATTGCCAGAAAGCTAATTGAAATGACTGAAGGCAGAACATTTGTAGCGCACAATGCACGGTTTGATTATTCTTTTATCAGACAAGAGTATAAATCTCTTGGCTATAATTTTAAAAGAAGTATTCTTGATACTGTGGCGCTAAGCAGAAAACTAATGCCCGGGCACAGTTCCTATAGTTTAGGCAATATCTGCAAGGACCTTGACATATCAATTACAGCGAGACACCGGGCTGCAGGAGATGCGCTGGCCACTGTCCGGCTCCTCGAGCTTCTTATCGCAAGGGATATTGAGCTTAATGGAGTCAGATCACCACTAATCAGAAATTCCAGAATTTCCAAGTTAAATCCCAGGCTCGATATTGCAAAAATTGAAAACATACCTGAAGAACCGGGAATCTATTATTTTTATAATGAAAAAGGTGATCTTATTTACATAGGCAAGAGCCGTAATCTGCAGCAGCGCATAAGTACTCACCTCTCGAATAACACTACAAATCGTGCAATGGAAATGCGCGATCTCATAGCCGATATAGACTGGGAACCAACAGGAAGTGAACTTATAGCTCTTCTCAAGGAATCTTTTGAGATTAAGCTGAATAAACCAGTATACAACCGGGCACAGAGAAGAACCGGATTTCAGTGGGGTATTTTCAGTTTTTTTGACCAGAATGGATACATCAATTACCGGTATGGACAGATAAATGATGATTCAGTTCCTCTTTCTGTATTCACATCGAAAGAAAAAACTAAATCAAAATTGGTTTCCCTGGTTGAAAATTTTTCTCTGTGTCAGAAATTATCAGGGCTCTATGAAACTGATGGAGCCTGTTTCCATTACCAGGTTGGTATCTGTAAAGGGGCCTGCATTGGCAAGGAGTCACCGGGTGATTACAATGAACGTGCATCAAAGGTGACCGAAGAATTCGTTTTTACGAGACGCAACTTTTTTATAATTGACAGGGGACGAGATGGAGAAGAACGCTGTGCTGTCAAGATAATAAACGGGAAATATGCAGGTTACGGATATTTCAATATTAACGATATGGGATTCGGTCTTTCTGCTGTGCATGAATGTATAAAACCATCAAATGACAACAACGATATCCATGTTATTCTAAAACAATATCTGAAGCACAACCGCGTGGAAAAAATAATTGAATTTTAATTGCCACCAAGACACGAAGGCACAAAGATTCACCAAGAATTTTGCGAATTATGTTCTTCGTGAAACATGGTGGCCTGGTATCTTTATGGCAAAAAAATCCATAACATCAAGAAAATAGATTATTATGCTGTCTTATACCTTGAATACTCAGTGTAACTCCGTGGTTAAGTGAAAATTATTCATTCGTGGAACCGATATCCTATACCGGATTCTGTTATCAGGTATTTAGGCTTCGCAGGATCGTCTTCTATTTTTTTCCGGAGCTGTGCCACAAAGACTCTTAAAATTTGTGTCTGCCCAACATATCCAAATCCCCATACGTCTTTTAAAATAGCCTGATGTGTCAATACTCTGCCTGAATTCTTCGCAAGAAGTGCAAGCAAGGAAAATTCTGTTGAAGTCAGTTTCAGAATCTCATCATTTTTGCGGGCAGTGTGATTTACCAGGTCAATAGTAATTGCTCCAAATACCAGAATCGGATCAACTTCATTGCCAGGACTATGCCGTAGTGCAACTCTTATCCGGGCAAGAAGCTCCATGGTCCTGAAAGGTTTGGTAATGAAATCATTTGCCCCATTATCAAGTGCGCTTATTATATCATCCTCGGAATTCTTTACTGAAAGAACAATAATGGGTTTCTGATACCATTCCCTGATTTTTTTAAGGATTTCTAAGCCTTCTGTATCAGGCAATCCAAGATCAAGAATTATGAGTGATGGATGCAGCGTAGCAGCGGAAATAAGACCCTCTTTGCCGGTACTGGCTTCAGAAATCTTAAACCCGCTCGATGAAAGTGTTATTTCAAGCAAGCGGCGGATCTGCACCTCATCATCAATTACCAGTATTGTCTCTGGAAAGTTCATTTAACACTTGTTTGTCCCCCAGGTCAGAAGGAGGAATTTCAGTTGGTATTTTTATTGTAAACTTAGCCCCGCCATTTTCCCTGTTTTCAACAGTTATTGTACCCTTGTGAGCCTCAGTAAATCCTTTTGCAATTGAGAGACCTAATCCGGTACCTCCGGCTTTTGATCCTTCGACCCTATAAAACTTGTTAAAGATAAGTGATATTTCCTTGGGGGGAAAACCAGGTCCTCTATCCATAACCTGAATAGTTAGTATTCCATTGTCATAGAAAGCTTTAACCCGGATATTTGTTGAAGTATAGGCGTACTGTGTTGCATTATAAATAAGATTATAAAGTACCTGTTCCATTAATCCGAAGTCGATTTTAACAAAAGGCATGTTATCTGGAATGACTACATGTATATTAAATAGTTTAAGTTCATCCTGAAGGCTTTCGCTGACTTTATTTACAAGATCATGAATATCGCACCAATCCAGGCGTGGCGTTATATGTCCGCTTTCCAGACGCGACATATTAAGAAGATTTTCAATAAGACGGTTAAGTCTTTTTGATGCTTTAAAAATTTCATTTGAAAGTTCGTTGGATATTTCCTCTGTATGTTGTGTTGCCAGCAAAGAATCTGAAGCACCCATAATAGTTGCGACAGGTATGCGCAATTCATGAGAAATAGAGTTAAAAAGTGTTTTATAAAGTTTGTCGGATTCGTTTAACAGATAGGCTTGCTTAGCCATATTTCGTAGGTATTCACGTTCGAACTTTCCGGATATCTGTGAAATAAAAGCCTCCCAGAATTGTTCCTCGCCCTGCGTAAATACAATTTGCTGCTGAATAGCAATAACTCCCAGGTTCATCTGATTTCCTTTCAGAGGATAAAAAGTATAATTTGATGATGGTAAGGTATCAGTATACTTTCCTGCCTTGGTTGAGTGATGGAAGGTCCAGGAAGCAACGCTCATATCATTTTTTGAAATAGTGAAAGTTCCATTCTTCTTATTTGTATATTCAAGCTCATCACTGTCATTTTTAAGCAAAATCCGGCTATCAAGATTAAAATATTTCTTAATGTCGTTTTTTGCAATAGTAATAACCTCATCCACGCCAGTGGCTGTTGATAGCTCTCTGGTTAACTGGTATAGAGCATTTGTGCGCTCCTCGCGAATTCTGATCTTCCTCTCCTGCCTCTTTATTCTCGATGTCAGCACACCACTCAGCAATGCTATAATGAAGAACATTATAAGCATTAGCATATCTTCCGGTTTATTAACATGAAAAGTAAAGGCAGGTGGAATAAAAAAGAAATCCCAAATAAGTGCACTTAAAGTCGCTGAAAGGAGAATTGGTCCGGTACCAAGGAAAAATGCCAGGGTTGATACTACGAATAATAGCACATAAGAAACAACCTGGTAAACAATAAATTCTTTAAGCGAGAAACATATTGTCGCCGTGAGAATAACTATTAATGAAGCAGTTAAATATTGCCGGATATTTGAGGTAAATGATGGTAAAGAGACTTTTTCCTTAAATCTGTCCTTTGACTGAATATCTGATCCTAATATATAAACATCAATATTGCCGCTGTAACGGATAAGCCGGTTCACAAAGTTACCAAGTCGGAGGAGAGTAAGCAGGTTACGTACTCGTGGTTTACCAATTATAATATGTGTAATGTTTTCCTTTTGAGCAAAATCCACAATTGCCTTGACCATGTTGGTATTGGTAATAAACCGGAACTTAATTCCAAGTTGTCTGGCCAGAGTTATATTTTTATTCAGTTGCTCGCTCTCTTTGGTATCAGGTTTGTATGATGTCTCAACATAGATTGCCTGAAGATCAGCCCCCATAGTATAGGAAAGATTTTTAGCCCATCTGAGTAATTTAGCAGATTGCTGGGTGTGACTTACCGCGACCAGCAAATGCAAACCCGATTTCCACGGACCTTTGATACGCTTAAGCTGCATATATTCATGTAACTGTCTGTCAACACGATCTGCAACAATACGCAATGCCATTTCACGGAGGGCAGTGATGTTTCCTTTCCTGAAAAAGCTCTCTACAGCCTCCTTTGATCTTTCAGGCGTATAGACTTTTCCTTCTGCAAGCCTTTGAAGAAGTTCATCGGGAGTAAGGTCAATAACCTCTATGTCATCGGCGTTTTCAAAAATTTCATCGGGCAGAGTTTCCCTTACAATTACACCAGTAATCTGCGCAACAGTATCTGACCGGCTTTCGAGATGTTGCACGTTTACAGTAGTATAAACATTTATACCATTATCAAGGATTTCCAGGACATCCTGATATCTTTTTGCATGCCGGCTCCCGGGGGCATTAGTATGAGCGAGTTCATCAACCAGAACGAGTAATGGTTTTCTGGCAATTATTGCATCGAGATCCATCTCGCTGACACTGGTGGATTTGTACTGATATACTTTGCGTGGAATCAGTTCAAAGCCATTAACCAGGTCAGCCGTTTCCTTCCGGTTGTGTGTCTCAACATATCCGATAACAATATCACATCCTTTCGACTTTTCGGCCTGTGCAGTTTTAAGCATAGTATAGGTCTTGCCTACACCGGCACACATTCCAAAGAATATTTTCAGTTTACCCCGTTTACTTTTTTCCTCCTCCAGCTTCAGGGAAGCCAGAAGCTCATCAGGATCAGGACGGTTGTCATTAATGGCCATTTAATTCTGCTTTTTCTCAAATTTTGAAATTAGTGCCGCTGCCTGTTCTTCCATAGTTTTTATACGGAATAACATTTTTTTCAAGTCTTCTATATCATTATAGGTCAGCACTTTTGCATTATCATCAGCTAAAGTTACGGACATTTTCTGCTTGTTTTTCTTTAATTTCTCTGCCATTTCGTTAATTACCAGGGAAATTTCATAGAATTCATCCTTCCCGTCGAAATAAAGGCGTTCGTCAAATTCGCTGGAAACGATCTCTTTTATTCCAGTGTATAACTGAAAAAACCTCCTGTTAAAATAAGATGCAAAACTAAAAGCAAAACTCATGCCGATCAAAAAACATAATGATGCCAGAATAGTCATCTGTGTCAAAGCATTTTTTGATGAAGCTTTGGCATCATCAGTTTTAACCTCGAGAGCTTTCCCATTCATCTGTGATAATAGCAGCAACTTCTGATAGATATCGCCCGATTTATTCTGCAGATAAAGCATTCCTGCTTCTGATTTCGGAGGTTTAGGGGATTTTGCAAACTGCAAAACAGCACCCCTGTATTCATTATATCCTGATTCTATATTTTCAACAAGCTTATCCTCCCCTGGTTCAGTTAAATTGTTTTTTTCAGCAGTAAGCGATAGGTTTATAGCGTTAATTTCTTTCAATATTCTGACACTGTCGGGCATCCTGTTCATCAGATAACTGGAAGTGATTTCCTGATTAATGTTCATTATACCTTCCGACATATCGCGGGCATACACAACTGATAAATAGTTTTCTTTCAGTATTGCGCTGGTCTTTTTAGACAGCTTATTCATATAATACCCGGAGAAAACCGATAATATTAAAATTATAAGAAATAAAAAAATCATACCGAGCGTAAATCTTGTGCGGATTGAATGTTTCATAATGGAGTACTTTAGCGGTTATCAGTTTTCTGCCCTATATTTTATCAAGTTCTAAATTTAACATTAATACATTGATTCGCCGTTCACCAAAACATAAATACTGAGGGGATTCGGTCATTTCATTTATTTTTTTCAGAAGTTTTTCTTTTTGACCGCTGTCAAAACGCCTGGACAAGGCTATACGGTCCACCTGCATGAGAGCTGCTTCAGGAGAGATATGGGGATCCAGACCGCTTCCCGAGGCAAATGCCATTTCTTTTGGAGTCAACAAAGGGTCTGACAAAGAATTCATTTTTGCAAAAAGCATACGTCGGGCCGTAACCTGTTTTTTTAAGGTATCGCTTGTGGGACCATAGTTCGACGCTCCTGAGGGAATGGGGTTATATCCAATAGCTGATGGTCTCGACCAGAAATAGATACTGGTATCGAACTTCTGACCAATGAGCTCTGATCCAATGACTTTACCACCTTTCATTATCAGGCTCCCGTTTGCCTTATAGCGGAAACTCAATTGTGCAACGGCTGTCATAAAGAGTGGATAGATAATACCAGTCAAAATGGTCATTACCAGTAAAAATTTTAAGGCTATAATCGTTTGTGATTTCATATTAATCTGATTAAATAAGTTAAAGTCCTGATTCTTAAATCATGTGAATTGAAACAAGAAGCATATCAATAAGTTTGATTCCGATAAAAGGAACAATAATACCTCCAATTCCATAGATAACAATGTTCAAAGCCAGAACGCGGTTTGCCGAGATAGGTCTGTATTTAACACCTCGCAGGGCAAGCGGAATAAGAGCGACTATAATCAGGGCATTGAAAATAACCGCGCTTAAAATGGCGCTCTCGGGAGAATGAAGTTTCATAATATTCAGTACTCCCAGCGGAGATATACCGGAAGCTGTAACATAAAGAGATGTAGCGATAGCGGGTATTATGGCGAAATATTTGGCTACATCATTGGCAATGCTGAAGGTAGTCAATGCTCCACGTGTCATGAGTAACTGCTTGCCGGTTTCAACCACCTCTATAAGTTTAGTCGGGTTACTGTCGAGATCAACCATATTTCCTGCTTCCCGGGCCGCCTGGGTACCGGTATTCATTGCCAGACCCACATCGGCCTGGGCGAGTGCCGGCGCATCATTGGTTCCATCGCCTATCATTCCAACCAGATGACCATTTGCCTGTTCTTCTCTTATACGGTGAAGCTTATCCTCTGGTTTAGCCTCAGCAAGAAAATCGTCAACACCTGCTTCGGCAGCAATGGCAGCTGCAGTCTGGGGATTGTCCCCTGTTATCATAATTGTACGGATACCCATCATTCGAAGTTGTGCGAACCGTTGTTTAATACCTCCCTTTACAATATCCTTGAGATGTATGACACCCAAAACCTGGTTGTTTTCAGCAACTACCAATGGTGTTGCTCCCTGACGTGAAAGTTCAGTCACAGTCTCTTCCACATTTTTTGGGAAAAACCCATTATTGTTTTCTATGAATTTTCTTATGGCATTTGATGCGCCTTTCCTTATGCTCCTCAGCTGACCTTGTTTGTTCTTCAAATCTATGCCGCTCATACTGGTTTGAGCAGTGAAGGGGATAAATACTGAATCGAGAGTCTGCATTTCCCTGGCTCTTATATTAAACTGTTCTTTAGCTAAGACAACAATAGAACGGCCTTCGGGTGTTTCATCAGCGAGAGATGCCAGCTGGGCAGCGTCTGCAAGTTGCTCTTTGGTAATTCCCTCTGCCGGAATAAACTCAGTAGCCATGCGGTTCCCTAACGTTATTGTCCCGGTTTTATCAAGCAACAATACATCAGTGTCCCCGGCAGCTTCAATTGCCTTACCGCTGGTCGCAATAACATTCTTTCTCAACAATCTGTCCATACCGCTAATACCAATAGCGCTCAGTAAACCCCCAATTGTAGTCGGAATAAGGCATACAAGCAGTGAAATCAGAACAGGCAGCGTCAGATTGTGATTTGCTGAAACACCAGAAGCTTTCAGACTATANNTTCTGACGTTTTGCACCTTCTACCAGAGCGATCATACGGTCGAGAAAAGTAAAACCTGGTTCAGAAGTAACTTTAATTTTAATAGTGTCGCTAATCACCTTGGTTCCTCCGGTTACTGCGCACCTGTCACCGCCACTCTCACGTATTACCGGTGCAGATTCTCCGGTAATAGCTGATTCGTCCACACTGGCAATACCTTCTATTACGTCACCATCGGCAGGAATAACATCTCCTGCATCGCATATCACAATATCCCCTTTCCTTAAATCGTTGGCAAGGACAACTTCTTCTTTATCATGAACAAGCTTACGGGCTTTTGTCTGAGTACGGCTTTTTCGTAAACTGTCTGCCTGTGCCTTTCCACGGCCTTCAGCAACTGCTTCGGCAAAATTGGCAAACAAAACAGTAAACCAGAGCCAGAGTGTGATCTGAAAGTTAAAGTTAGAAAAATGACTGTTAAAAATATCAGATAATACAACAACGGTAGTCATAAGCGCACCAATGCCGACAATGAAAATGACCGGGTTTTTTACCAGCAAGCCGGGGTTCAGTTTGATAAAAGAATCTTTTAATGCCTGTACTGCTATTTCCCTGGTAAACAGCTGACTTGTATTTCGTTTTTCCATATTATTTATCTTAAAAAATTAAAATGTAACTCCCAGATTCATTAAAAAATGTTCAACTATGGGACCAAGTGCCAGAGGAGGGAAAAAAGTCAAACCCCCGACAATTAGGATGACACTTATCAACAGCATGACAAACAGCCAGTTGTCGGTTCTGAAAGTACCTGATGAAACAGGGGTAATCTTTTTCTTTGCCATACTCCCCGCTATAGCCATAACAGGAACAATTATTCCAAAACGACCAATCAGCATACCAAATCCTATCATCAGGTTATAAAAAACTGTGTTTGCGTTGAGTCCGCCAAAAGCGCTACCATTATTTCCGGCGGCCGAACTGAAAGCATATAGTATTTCTGAAAGCCCATGTGGCCCTGCATTGTTCAATCCCGCCAGTCCGGCAGGCACCGAACAGGCTACCGCGGAAAATAATTTTATGACAATACTGGGAGCTAAAACTGCAAGTATGGCCATTTTCATCTCAAAAGCTTCGACTTTCTTTCCCAGGTACTCCGGAGTGCGGCCAACCATAAGTCCGGCAATAAAAACTGTAAGTATGATAAAAATGATTATCCCATATAATCCGGATCCTACCCCTCCAAAAATGATTTCTCCAAGCATAAGGTTGAACATTGCTACCAAACCTGACAATGGAGACAAACTATCATGCATAGCATTGACTGAACCATTCGATGTAACTGTTGTAGTTACTGACCAGAGGACACTATTCATAACTCCAAAACGAGTCTCTTTACCTTCCATCGCACCTGAAACATTCAATACATTGTTATGACTGTATTCAGACCAGAGAGATATCGCAAGGCCAAGCGCAAACAGGATAAACATAGTAATAAAAATGGCACGTGCCTGTCGTTTGGATTTCATATAATAACCAAAAGTAAAAACCAGACCTGCTGAAATAATGATAAGTGAAAACATCTCCAGTAAATTGGAAAATGGCGTCGGATTTTCAAAAGGATGTGCACTGTTTGCACCAAAGAAACCCCCACCGTTTGTGCCAAGTTGCTTAATGGCAATTTGCGATGCTGCCGGGCCTAATGGAATAACCTGCTCAGTTCCCTGCAATGTAGTGGCTTTTACATAATGCGAAAATGTTTGTACGGCTCCCTGTCCAACCAAAGCCATGGTGAGAATAATAGCAAGTGGCAATAACACATAAAGCACGCTGCGGGTTATATCGGCCCAAAAATTACCCAGAGCATCGGTTGTCTTCCTGGTCAACCCCCGTATCAGGGCTAACAAAACTGCAATGCCAGTTGCCGCGCTCACAAAATTCTGGACAGTCAGACCCAGCATTTGTACAAAATAACTCAGAGTATTTTCACCGCTGTATGACTGCCAGTTGGTGTTGGTTACGAAACTCATTGCTGTGTTAAATGAAAGGTGCCATGAAACATTTGGCAATTTTTCGGTATTCAGAGGCAGATGAGCCTGCACCATCTGTAAAATAAACAAAAACACAAAGCCAAAAAGGTTAAACATGAGAACACCGTACATATAGGTTTTCCAGTTCATCTCCTCCTCGCTTTTGACACCTGATACCTTGTATATTGATGTTTCCAGCCAACCAAAGACAGGCTTCATAAAATGTTTTTCACCCATGAATACCTTAGCCATGTACTTGCCTAGTAAGGGCGACAGAACTGCCAGTAAAACCAGGAAAAGGATCAATTGAATTGCTTCGTTCATATTTTTAAGCTTTAAACATAAATTTAAATAAATGTATTATTAAAGACGGAAGACCGAAGTCAGAACTCGGAAGTCGGAAGAAAGAATCATTATTCTTTTCACTCCGGTCCTCGGACTTCGGACTTCCAACTTCTTAAAATTTATCAGGCCGTAATAAAGTATATATTAAATAACCCAATATTAGCAGGGCTATAATTCCTCCGATAATATAACTCAGTGGACCGTTAGAGACATTCGTACCCGGTTGGATGGGTACAACTAAAAGAGACAGTAGCGATGTTGAAGCTTTTGAGTTCATAATATTTTCTGTATATTTTTGATATTAATTAAACATGTAAATCATATTGTTTGTCGTTGATCAAAAAGCAATGGCTAATGATGTCGTTACAAAATAGTTTTGATTGGAAACCTGGTTGTCTAAGGTGAATATCTTGTCTTTGCTGCTAAGTCCCCTTCCTTCTAGTCGCCACATTACATTGTCGCTAATTTTGTAATCGAAATTTAATGAATAGCCGAAAGTTTGGAATCCATTGGGAGTACCTGTGGCAATGATAATTCCATTTTTGTCATTATAATATTCTCCTCGTATAGCAACCGCCAGCTTATTACAGAACTGATAGTGAAAAATCATTACAGGGCTGTATAAAGAATTATATTTACTGCTGCCTTTGCTTTTTTGTTCCATGCAATAATCAAAACCCAGGGTGATCCTGAATTTATCCGTTGCATTAAGTATTGCGTAGAAATTATGATAGTAGCGCATTTGAGAAACAGTATCCGGTTTATCATTCCCGATAAATGTGCTATAGTTAAAGGTAATTTTACCGTTTGGAGTAAATGTAATTTGTGTTCCGAGAGCAGGGGTGTTGTTTCCATTGACACGTGCAATCCTCTGCCAGCCATTCACAACTAATCCAGAGAAAAACCATTTGCCGTTGTCGGATGTGTAACCAATTTTAATTCCGCTTTCATAAAATGGAGTGTTATCGCCAATAATACAACGGGTGAGAGCATCACAACTTTTTCCAATTGGACTTTCAAATCCAATATGTGATGGAAATACTCCNNGTTCCCTCCATCAATCCGAAATTTGCCCGGATATTTTTTGTAGCATAACTCGCATTTATGAATCCAAGATTCAGATTTACCTCATTATGTCTGTTGAAATTGTAGAAGAAAGATGGCCGTACGTGATTACCTGGATTTCCGAAATCATAACTATAATACACTTCAGCATAACCTGAAAATATAAGCGAAGCTTTACTGCTGTCTGCCTGAGCAAATGATGCTGATGTTATCAGGGAAAATATTGCAATAATAAAGGTTCTCATTGTAGTGTATTTTATTAATTCCTTTACAGTGGTGTAGTTTTTTTCACCTTCACTCTTGTGTCTTTGAATATCATTTTTTTGTTTTTGTCTGCCTTCATAATATCCATCCAATTTAAAAAGATGACCATCTTTGTATTCAACCATATAGAATAGAATTAAATCGGCAAAAAGTTTTAATCTTAGCAAAGGACCTGC
>PMIJ01000172.1 GCA_003157015.1 Bacteroidales bacterium | reverse complement strand
GTATTCTGCCAGATATTCCGGATTATCAGGATAAAGATCATGAAGATGTTTACTGAAATAAGAAGCTTTCAGATAATTGTTTTCATAGCTTATATTTATGTATGAAAGATCAGAAAATGATTCTGCTTTTAATAATATTGATTTTTGAGCTGCAATATGAAGTTCTTCTAATCCCTTGACTCGGTTTCCCTTTCGGAAAAAAATTATTAGTGGCTTGAAGACATGATGAACTTTGGGATATACCTCGCGGTAATAATTATAGAGGCCTGTAAAGAAGAAGAAATCTGAATAAACAGAAGTAAAGTTAAACGACCTTTTTAAAAACGGGTAAGTACTTGCTGCAAGAGGAAATACATCATTATTTTGGTCATTATCAGTATAAAATGTTAATAGCAACCCTCTTGCACAAAGGTTTGCCAATAGAAACTCAGCCACATAAGCGGGATTTTTGTTTTTTTTCACAAAGTGCAATACAATGTCGCATATCTTTTTCAAATGAAGAAGCTGCAGCCGAATTACTAAGAAACGGATAATTTTCCCAATATGTAATGGTGCCTTTAAGATGAGAGACCAGATAAAGACGATTAAACCATACTGGTGCTAACACGGTCAATGTAAGTTGTTTGTACGGTTTTTGCTTTAGTATCTTGTCCAACTACCAGGCCTGTGCAAAAACACATGCCAACACTGACACGGACGGCAACTCAATTAAACCGCCGGACCGTTGGTGATAGTGACACCATCAAAACAATAAAAAACGATTGTAAGACTAATGAATAACTTTAATTTAAAACTGTATTAAACAACATTTAGACGAGAAACTATCTGTAAAAAATATTTAGCAATAATGAAAAATACTAATTTAACACTAAGCAACAATGACCCAAAAGTTATCAATGCCCGCAATGCAGAAAAGGCATTATTCAACCATTATGGAATTGAAGCAAAAGAACATTATATAACCTTGACCGAACAGCAAATAAAAGTTCGTGTTTTGGAAATCGGAGATGGAGAACCGCTAGTAATAGTTCCCGGAAATACAGGCGATGCTTTTGTTTTAGCTTCATTAATGGCAGAATTGAAAGGCAGACGCATTTTTGCTATCAACCGTCCTGGTGGTGGTTTGAGCGAGGGCATGAACCACACAAAAGTAAACATTAGAGAATTTGCACACCAGTCGCTCAATGCTGTTTTAGAAGGATTAGGTTTGAAAAACATGGACGTTGTTGCTCATTCGATGGGTGCACATTGGAGTACACTACTTGCATTGGAACATCCCGACAAAGTGAGAAAATTAGCTTTATTGGGTAATCCTGGAAATATTATGGGTGGTAGACCACCGTTGGCAATTCGCATTATTGCTTCACCACCTTTTACAACCCTGGCTGCATACTTTATGATACCTAAGAATAAAGAAAAGGCATTGAAAACCTTGAAAATAATGGGACATTCCAAAGAATTTGTAGCCACCCTTCCAGCGAAACTTGCAGACGCTTACTTTAATTTTGAGCATTTGCCGCACTATCTAACGTCATTTATCAGCCTTATTCAAAATATGATTCCCGAAATTAAAGCTGAAGAACTTGCCAATTTTAAAAAGTCGACAGCATTGTTTTTAGGAACGAACGACAATTTTATTACGAAAGAAAAAGGACTGAAAATTATTGAGGCAATGTCTAATGGCACTTTTTATTCTGTCCCTAATTCAGGACATTTACCGTGGCTGGAAAATCCCGAATTAATAGGCAAGATGATATTAGATTTTTTTAAAAATTAGCATCCTGAAAAGCAACTACCACCAACTCGGACGATGAATTAATTAATTAGCTTCGCTGAGCTCGTCAACCGCTCCGCGGTTTCCTCGGTTGCCTTCGTTAGACCGGACAACTTCATCATGACACCAAACGCTCGTCCACCTATCGGTCCCGATAGCTATCGGGATTGCAAAAACGTCTGCCAACCCTGACAAGGACGGCAACTCATTCGCCGGGCCGGGCAGGTGTTAGCCTTCACCATAATCTATGATAGCCTACCCCACAGGCAGTATTTTCAAACACTCACTAACATCCTCATGAGAAATAGATATTGGATAAACAACTGGTTGAAAAAACTTCTCAAATTATTATGTTATTTAAAAACTGTTATCTACATTTGTAGAGTAATGTAATTAAATGTAGAGTGAAATGCATTTGACTAACGCTGAGGAACAAATTATGAAACTGCTTTGGAAGCTTGACAAAGCATTTATCCGTGACCTTCTCAACGAATTTCCTGATCCTAAACCAGCTCCGACAACAGTTATAACATTATTAAAAAGAATGATTGATAAGGGTTTTGTGAGTTATAAACAATATGGCAATTCAAGAGAATACTTTCCTTTGATTAAAAAAGCTGATTACTTTTCAGACCATCTTAATGGTTTAATCAAAGATTTCTTTAATAATTCAACTGTTCAGTTTGCATCTTTTTTTACAAATGAGACCGACATGAATAAAGAAGAATTAAAAGAATTGAGAGATCTAGTTGATCGAAAAATCACTTCAAAAAATACAAAAAAATGATTGTGTATATACTTAAATCAAGTTTAAGCCTCATTATACTCTTCGGACTTTATTGGTTTCTACTAAGAAGAGAGAAGCTATTCATATTCAATAGGTTTTTTCTTATGTTTTCTATTCTATTCTCTTTGTTCATACCAATTATTTCTATCCCAATAAATATTCAGAATCAAGAGAGCGATAAAAATATTATTACTGCAATAAATACAACTCTTTCTACAATTAATCCTGAGCTAAACCCTCTCACCGAAATAACTAATCAATCATTTACTGTTGTTCATTCTTCCAAAATTAACTTCCCAAGATTATTAATAGTCCTATATTTTTCTGGTGTTATGTTACTGATAGTTCGTTTTCTTAAAAATATTATATTCATCTTTCATCAGTTACGATTATCTAAGAAAATTAATTACTTAGGACAAAAATTGGCAATGCTCGATTATTCGATTAATCCATATTGCTTTTTCAATACAATTTTCGTCGGTAAATGCGATTATCTTAATAATAAGATTTCCAAAGAGTTATTAACACATGAACTTGTACATAGCAAACAATCACATTCATTTGATGTAATATTTCTTGAATTAATTCAGATTATCTATTGGTTTAATCCGATCCTTATATTGTATAACAAAGCTGTCAGATTAAATCACGAATATCTGGCGGATGATGGTGCTATCCAGAATTCTCTCAATATAAAAAGTTATGCTGAAACTCTATTAAGTTTTATTAGTTGTAAAAGAAATATTCCATTAACCAGCGGTTCTAATCATTCTTTAACAAAAAAACGATTGATTATGATAACAAAAAACAAATCCAATAGTATAGTATCTGGAATAAGAATCTCTATGACTTTAATTCTGCTATTAATATTCTTCCTATTCATAAGTTTTAAACCTTCAGATTATGAGAAATCAGCAATGATTCAGAATGATGCCAAAGTTGTTGCTTTAAACAAAAATGGAAAGCCCCAAGGGAGACGTGATATTATTAACACAGGAACTTTATATACCTCTCATTCTACTACTTTTATGGACACACTTGTACATCAAAATTCTCTGATTTCTGATACGATTTTGATGAAACGCATCACCCCGTCCCTTGATTCAATTGACAAAAAGGTTACATATATAGCTGCTGGCTATATTAAAATAGATTCGATAAATAAAAAAGTAGTGATCCTTGTCGGGGAAGCCGCACTAAAGTATGGCGAGATTGAAATTAAAGCCGATTCAATTGTTTTTGACATGAGTAAAAACCTGCTTTTTGCCTCTGGTAGGTTGGATAAATCTGGGAAAATCATTGGTAAACCAATTTTTAAAGATGGTACCAAAGAATTTGAATCTGATGAGTTAACATATAATTTTAAAACACGAAAAGCACTGATTAATAATATTAAACCATAGGAGAGAAGAGACTTCCTGCACAACCAGCTAGTCCATCAAGATAACCTATTAGTGAAAAAAAACTCTTACATCAAGACAGTTTTAAAATTTACCCAAATGCTAACTCGGATGGTGAAATGACAAAGTAAATGAGGTTGGTGATTACGTCCTTCTTTTAGAAAATGCACACCTTGAATTATACCAAAACTAAATTCTATAGAAAATGAAAAGAATTTTTTTTTTTGCTGATTGTTCTAAGCTTCTTGATTTTTTCATGTAAAAAGAATGATTTAAATACTTTAAATGATGGACTTATGGCATATTATCCACTTGATGGAAGCGCAATTGACGAAAGTGGTAATGGTCACAATGGAATCCTCTATGGAACTGCATTGTCTACAGACAAATACAATCAACCTAATAAAGCATTATCGTTTTCCGGAAATAATAGCTTTATAAATCTCGGGTACAACTTCGACTATCCTTTGAGAACAATTAATATATGGTTTTATGCTGATTCTATTGATCAAATAGCTAGACATATATACATATCAGATAACCCTAAATTAAAATATGGCTTTACTCAAATCAAAATAATGGAAATAAATGGAGAAAAACAGATTAGGTCATCTGCGGGTATTCCAGGAGGAATAGCTGAAGGTAGCTCTGATGTAGTAGAAAAAGAATGGTATATGATTACTTTAGTAGTAGACTCAAATGAAACAAGACATTATCTAAATGGTTCTCTCTTTGGAAAATTCGGTAATGGCCTTATTACATCAAGTAGTGGTGATACATCAGCATTATTGGGAACTAGTAGAGAGTTTGATCGTTATTTTATCGGAAAATTAGATAATGTAAGAATTTATAACAGAGCATTGTCCGAAGCAGAAATTAAAAAACTAGTATCGAAAAACGCCTTATAACATGGACA
Organism: Bacteroidales bacterium; assembly: GCA_003157015.1. Taxonomy (GTDB): domain Bacteria; phylum Bacteroidota; class Bacteroidia; order Bacteroidales; family VadinHA17; genus LD21. Next base: position 7,849 of record PMIJ01000172.1, on the reverse strand, counting down.
ATGCTATGAAAAGCGCAACCATGAAATAGACGCCAACTAATCAAACCGCCGGTGTTAGCTTGCACGGGATCCAAGTTTCTATCGAGACAACTGCAGACCTGGTTTTTGCACGCCACCCTGACAACTTTATCGTGAACGACAAATTCTACCCGTTTATCGGGCCCACGCCATCTGGACAACTTCATCATGACATCAAACGCTCGTCCACCTATCGGGATTGGCAAAAAAACAAGTCAGACCTGACGCTGACGGCAACTTATAAACCACCGGGCTGTTGGGCAACATATAGGCGATTCTTGTTAAATATAATTGCAATTTTCACAATTACTTCTTTGAGATTGTAGGGACTTTTAAATAATGACTCATACCAAAAAATAATTGACTATTCACTTTTTTTAGTATAAATTGCTTTAAATATTTCTTATACGAATAACTAATAACTTCCTACTATGAAAAAAATCAGTTACTTAAGCTTGTTTTTACTCATTTATGTGAGTTGTACACAACAGGGATCTAAATTCCCGCAAGGAGCATGGAAACAATATAGTTCTGAGTCTTATGTGGATGGGAAGTTAACAGACAAACAGATTGTTACTTACAACAATATGAAATTGTTCTCTGAAAAAAAATGGGAATTTGTGTGGAAGATTCAAACAGATTCAATGCCATATTATAATTATGGCGCAGGTTCCTATACCTTGAATGGAAAGGATTATTCAGAAACTATTGAAATGCATGTGGCGAAAGAATATGTAGGGCAAACAATTAATATGACACTTGAATTGAAGCTTGACACACTAATCCAGACGTGGAATCCAATAGATTCAACTGGTAAGCCTAGTACACGGGTCAGTTATGTCGATAAATACATACATCTAAAATAAATCCTTTCTTAAATATTTAATTCGCATATAGGACTAGAGATTTAGGTCATATTTGTATTTTCTTTTCTCTAACTAATCTGTAAACAAAATAGAAAACAAGTTTTTTAAAATAACATTGTTTAATTATTCGGTGATAACAAATAATTACGTTGCCTAACATGGATGGTAGGTTTAATTGCCTTCGGCAGCCCGACATTTTCATCGTGACACGAAAACCTTGTCCACCTACCGGGAATTTGCAAAAACGCATGCCAACTCTGACACGGACGCCAACTAACCAAACCGCCGGGCCATTAGCTGAAATAAAAAAATCGGCTAATCTATAGAAGGGATTTAAAATTTCTTTGATATTTTAAAAACATAGACTTATAAACTAAATTAATATAACACATGATAAGACTAGATAAACATTTAATAGGAATAGGTTTTTGGATAGGAGGAGGGGTATTTAGTATCATCAATATAATTAAGAATCTTACACATGCCAACATCCTGCGTTATGATTATGTAATGACAGGCATCGCTGTCATAGGCGTTATATTGAGCTTGATACTGCTAAGAAAAAAGAATAAAGGGGATAATTTGGACAAAAAAGATAAATATACATATGGTATGGGTTTTTGGATAGGTGGAGGAGTTTATAGTTTGATAAACATGATTATGAACCTTAAAAACACACCCCAAAGCAATATTTTATCTTATAACTATTTAATAACAGGGGTTGCAGTTATTGGTTTGATTCTAAACATAATTTTATTGAAAAAAGGTAAAAAAAGTAAAAAGAGTTAAGTGATATAACCTCAAGCCCTTTATTATTTGGACTAATGATGTGTCGTACTTAATACGTCGAATTTTTACTTCAGCTAACTCGGACGGTGCGATGAAAAGCATATCCATCAAGCATCGAGACAAGTCCTGGAGAAATCCGGGATTTGCTGTTTATAGTAGGTCAAGGGAATTGATATTCGGCCGGATTATTTGCAATACTTTTCCGGTTGCAAAATCACCGGGAGGATAATCCAAGTAATTTATCCATTTCTGGCGTGATTTTATTTTTTCCTTCCCGGTCTCTTTTTTATCACTAAATAGGGAGAGCTTCTTCAAATTTTCAACTACATCCAGTTCATTGAGGCTGATATACTTTGAAAGACTCTCTATATTGGAATGTCCTGAGATCTTCATTACTTCATATGGATTTGCACCTCCCAAAATAAGATTGGTGCAGAGACTCCGTCTAGCAGTATGGGTTGTAATTAATTCCCATTTCTTATATTTATCAGGTATAGCTTTACGCTTTCCACCCTGGGTAGATACAATCTCATAAACCTGATTCAACCTGGCTGCCTTAGCTATTAATTTCAAAGCGTCATTTGTCTTCTGATTGCTGGATACAGTGGGCATTTCACCATTGTATTTATCCAGAATCTCTATTACTAATCTGTGACATGGAATCAAAGATACTTCATTGGTCTTGTGTGACTGGATGCGTAATACTCCATCTTTTATCAGCTTCTTGGAAACTCGTGACCAATCCTGGTACCGCAATCCGGTAAATGATCCAACAATGAATAAATATCTTGTTCTATCGAGCCCCGGGTGATTATGTAAATCGATCTTGTAAATTTTTCCCAATTCATCAACAGTCAGAAAAATATTAATTGCTCTTTCCTGTTTTGCCTTAAATTGGTGATATGCTGTATTATTGTGCAATCTCAATAAGTAGGCTGTATTTAAGACGCATTTAATATTCTTCCATTGATTCCATATGGTATTCATGCCCAGATCTTTCAATTCCAGATGCCATTGAAAATCTTTGTAAAACTTCATGTCAATCTGATCAAAGGTTGGATTTGCCCTGCCAAAGAAGTCAGTTAAGTTCCTGTAAGTGCCCTGATAACTCAGGTAGTTACTTTTTCCTTCCTCTTTATATTCCTGCAGTCTTACTTTATAGTATTCAAGAAACTTGACTGCTTTCAATGTTGAACCTACTCTTTTTATACCTGGCAGGAATGAATAGAATGCCTCTTTTAGATCACCGCCAGTTACATTTACTTCGGTAAGGGCATTAGTTAAAGCGCTTCTATAACGTGAAATCCGGTCAACGACCGTTTCATTATTGTCATGCTTAAGTTTTATATCCTTTGGCGATTGTTTCTTATCATCTCATTGATTCGGGTTAAGCTTGATTTTAGTACTGACTTTGAACGGAACATCCAATCCAGCCCAATGGTACAGGTATAAATAATTGTTTGGCTCCAATCTGAAGTTTGCTGCTATGATTTTAGGCTTTAATTGTTCTTAAAAGTACAAAAAATAAATACATTCTCAAAATATTTGGTAGGCGAGTTGGTAGGGAAATGGGAGTATTTTAGATGCTTTTTAAGCTTTTGACGGTCTGAAAATAGGAGAGGAGATCTTTATAATCTCCTCTTTTTGTGTACTTTAATAAATCTTTTACGATTTAATCAAGTGAACCTGAAGGGACTCGAACCCCCAACCTTCTGGTCCGTAGCCAGATGCTCTATCCAATTAAGCTACAGGTCCTGCTAAAAACTTATGGTCCGTAGCCATCCCTCCTTGTCGGGACAATTAAGCTACTGGTACTGCTGTCTTTGTGGACGCAAATATAACAAAGTTTTGAAAAAAAATTGTCACATATATTTAAAGAAGTTTGAAGTGCCTGGAGTTTCGGGTGCCTAAAGTAGAAGAAATGTTTGAAGTGCCTAAAGTTTGGAGTACTTAAAGTTGAAGAAAAATGAATATCCCATAACTCAAGGCACACCAGCACTCTTGTTTCTTCATTTAACTTTAACTTTAGTTCACTTTAGGCACTTTAGACACTTTTTATTTTACAATTTCTATATTAATAGTAGATTTGAACCTGTAACTTCTTAGAATTTCAATATTAGAACTATGAAAAAAATATTCTTAAAAGCAGCAATGTGTCTATCCGTTGCCTGTTTAACAGGAAACGTAAGGATCCTTGCTCAATCCTTCAACGTTACAGTCGATAAGACAGCCAACGGTACATTCACAGTCGATCCTGTGCTGCCTTCAGACGGAAAATATCCTTCTGGAACAGTAGTTACCGTCACAGCAAAACCTGACAAAGGTTATGTTCTTGATGCCGTTTATTACTCGGAAAAAGGTCGCTGGGGACAAATGTATTTTGAATCGATGAAACGGACCTTTAAGGTTGTAATTGATAAGGAAAAGCATATAGGAGCCTCATTTATTGCAGAATCCGCTGTTGCTCATATTAATGTGATACAGGATGTTATTTATGCAAAACCAGGTGTTAAACCGTTGAAATATGATGTTTACTCTCCAAAAGGCGCAAAAAACCTACCATGCATTATTATAATTCATGGCGGCGGATGGACAACCAATACAGAAGATATAATGCGCGGTCTGGCGCGTGAGTTAACCAGGGATGGTAAGTTTGTAGTATTCAGCATCGATTACCGATGGGCTGGTAAACTCGATGGAGATGCCACAAATAACACTATGGCCGATATAGTTGGTGATGTCTTCGGAGCTATAGCACACATAATGGAACATGCAGCTGAATACGGAGGTGATCCTTCAAGGATAGGTCTTACAGGTGACAGTGCCGGCGGACATCTTTCAGCCCTGGCAGCAACTATGACAAACAAAATAGGGACAGGCGGCTTTGGGAAAACCAGCGGTGTTTTTGAGTTTTTGCCTTCCTACATACCTAAAAATAAAAGTGTTCCAGAGCTGAGAACTGAGATGATGGCATCGATTAAAGCTGCAGCTCCCAGTTATGGTGTTTTTGGAGGAAATCTCCTGAATAATTATTCTGACGATCCTTCAGCCAACGATACCTGGAAAGATGCTATTGCGCCGCTGAGCAATATACCTGATGCGTCTGAAAGATCTGTCCCGCAATACCTTCTTCGCGGAACAAATGATCCTATTATAAAAGATGAAGCTGTAAAAACATATGTTGACGCACTTGTAAAGGCCGGACAAAGAACTGAATATGTTCAGGTAGGTGGTGCAAGTCATGCATTTTTTGATTGGAAACCCGATGAAAATACCAGGGCCACATTCGCTAAATACGGAGTTTATTACGCTGCCGAAATGAAGGCTTTTTTCAGTTCGGTAATGTATAAATAGTATGAAGAGTCGGTAATAAAGAACTGTCACAACTTGTCCCGATTTATCGGGAGAGTTACATAGAGATACCACAGAGTTACTTAGAAAAAATTTGATTTGTTATTGCCTCCCATTTGGGGGAATAGGGGTAGTTACTTTTTATTCTGAGTAAATTTTATTACTTTTATTTGTCTCAAACCCTTAGAAATATTTTAAATATTTTGCTGATATTAAATCATTAATATAGTAGTTATGAAAAAGTTAGCCGGAATAATTATAAAAATACTCCTGGGAATTTTTCTTTTGATTCTTGTTTTGCTTTTTACTGTTCCGATTATTTTCAAGAAACAAATAAAAGCCAGGGTTGAACAAACTATTAATTCTTCGGTCAATGCAAAAGTGAAATTTGAAGATTATAAGGTTGGATTTTTCAGCAATTTCCCAAACCTCTCGTTTTCCCTTTATAATGTGTCTGTTGTAGGTGTGGATAAATTTAAGAACGACACTCTTGCAGCTTTCAAATCCTTTGATCTTGTATTCAACCTGTCGAGCATATTCAAAAAATCAGGTTATGAGGTAAATTCAATTGTAATTGACAGGGCAGTTGTCAATGTAATTATTAAAAAGGAAGGAAAAGCTAATTGGGATGTGATGAAAGATACTGCCAGAGCAACGGCTACTGCTGAAACAAAGCCTTCATCATCAGGGATGAAGATACTCCTGAAGAAGGTCTCTCTCCTTAACAGCTCAATTTCGTATGTTGATGAAGGGTCGGCTATGAAGGTTTACCTTAATAAAGTCAGCTTTTCACTGAAAGGCGATATGACCACCGGTGAGTCAGATTTACAGATGGCATTTAATGTTGGTGAATTCACTTTCGATATAGGCAGTACCAAATATTTTAACAAAGCAGTTTTAGATTCCAGGATCGATATGCTCGCCAATCTCGATAACATGAAATTCACCTTCCGGGAGAATTACTTGTCAATTAATGATCTGAAGCTTAATTTCTCAGGCACTATAGCTATGCCCGGTAAAAACATTGAGACTGATATTAAATTTGAAACGGCTCAAGCCTCTTTCAAAACTCTCTTATCACTTGTCCCGGCGCTTTATATGAAAGACTATAAGGATCTTAAGGCAAACGGAGATTTTTTTTTGAAGGGAACAGCAAAAGGGATTTATAGCGATGCTGACAGCACTTTGCCAGATGTCACACTGGCAATTTCAGTTTCAAATGGCGTTATAAGCTACCCGTCTCTGCCCGAGCAGTTAAAGAACATAAATATCAAATCTGACATATTCGTTAATGGGAAAACACTTGATAAAACAATTATCGATGTCAGCCTTTTTCATTTGGAATTGGCAGGAAGTCCGTTCGATATGACTCTTTCTGTCAAAACCCCTATCTCCGACCCTGATTTTAAAGCGACAATGGTCGGAAAACTTGATCTTTCAGCTCTCTCAAAAGCTGTTCCTCTGAACGGTACAACCCTTTCCGGAATTATTGATATGTCGATTCAGATGGCAGGGAAAATGTCGATGATAGAAAAGAGAAAGTACGATAGTTTCAAAGCTTCCGGGACAGTTGGTATCAAAAATATGGACGTTGACATGAAAGGATATCCTGATATGAAAATAAGTGAGGCAGCATTTGAATTCACCCCCGCCTATGCAAGTATGACGAAGGCAAATATGAAAGTGGGAGGGAAGAGCGATTTTTCTCTTGCCGGCAGGATTGAAAATTATATTCCCTACATCTTCAGTAAGCAGACAATTAAGGGAAATCTTTCAATGCGCTCAAAACTTACTGATGTCTCGGAAATAATGTCAAAAATGGTGTCGGCTCCTGTTGCGGCTAAAGACACTGCTTCTGTCTCAAAAGTCAGCGCTGCAGTTCCCGCAGAAAACAAATCCTCACTTTCATTAATGAAAGTTCCTAAGAATATTGACTTAGATTTTGATGCACTTATTGATGAATTCAGCTACAGCAATATCAAGGCACAAAATGTAAAGGGACATGTAATAGCTCGAAATGGTATACTGAGTATAAGAGATGCTTCGATGAACATTCTGAGCGGTACGATAGCAATGAATGCTGATTATGATACGCGCGACACTCTTAAACCGGTTATGAAAGCTGATTTTAATATGCAGAATATCGGTGTTAAAGATGCTTTTAATACCTTCAATACCGTGAAGAAACTTGCTCCCGCTGCCAAGGCCATCGATGGAAAGATAAATGCAAAAATAAACTATACCAGCCTGCTTGGAAAAGACATGATGCCGGTAACCAATTCGATTAACGGAGCCGGAACCATTAAGTCGAACGAAATTACTCTTCTCGAATCAAAAACTTTCGATCAGATGAAAGAGGTTCTGAAGCTTGGGGATAAATATGGCAATACCTTCAAGGATATCAATATTAGTTTTAAAATCTCTGACGGGAGGGTATATGTGAGCCCGTTTGATGTCAAAACCGGCAATCTTAAAATGAATATAAGCGGTGATCAAGGTCTTGATCAGACACTTAATTACATTGTTAAGACTGCGATTCCAAGATCTGATCTGGGAAGCTCAGTTAATTCTTTAATTAATGGTGTTTCCTCTTTTGCCTCTTCTTTGGGTATAAAAGTTAAACCTTCAGATGTTCTGAAAGTGAATGTCAAAGTTACCGGCACTTTTACCAAACCTGTAGTGGCTCCAATATTCTGAAATTCAGGCTAATAAGCTGGTTGAAGATTCTATAGCCAGGAAAGCTGAATTGATTAATAAGATTTAATCTTATTCCTTTCGAATATTTTTTAGTTACACTGAGATCCACAGAGAAGACACAGAGAACC
>PMIJ01000222.1 GCA_003157015.1 Bacteroidales bacterium | reverse complement strand
TTACAAAAAGGCAGCCTGAGTTATTAACAAATTAACACTTATCAACAAAAAGAAAAAAGTAACAAAAAAGAAAAATTTTACATCAACATTATAAATGAAAAACAAACTTAACTTTGATTAAATCCTTCCCTGGAAATGGGGTACATTATAGAACATCTGATTATTAAGGATGGCTTGCATGTTACAAAAAACGTCTTGTGATAAAATTTAAGCTCTTAAATTAGGAAATCTTCCTCTTGAGAATAAAATCACCTATATTTAAGACTTCTTCCTTAATAATATATTACGAATGGACGGGATATTTCATTTCTTAAAACAACTGGTGAATCCCGAAAGCATAATTCTATACGGGGGAGTCTATCTGCTTCTATTTATCGTATTTGCAGAAACTGGTCTGTTTGTTGGTTTTTTTCTGCCCGGGGACTCTCTGTTATTTACTGCTGGTCTGTTTTGTTCGACCGGTATTATCAATTTGCACCCTGTCCTGTTAGTTGTTTTAATTACAGCTGCAGCTGTTGCCGGAAACATGGTTGGTTACTCATTCGGGAAGAAAGTAGGAGCCTTGCTTTTCAAACGCAAATCATCTTTTTTTTTCCGGCAGGAACATCTTGTTGCCGCTCATGAGTTTTACGTTAAACATGGAAAAAAGACTATAATATTAAGCCGGTTTCTTCCGATTGTAAGAACATTTGCCCCAATTGTTGCCGGAATAGTAAAATTGGGCTATTACAAATTTTTTATCTACAGCCTGATTGGGGCACTTTTGTGGGTATGTACTTTGGTTTTAACCGGATATTTCATGGGAAAATACATTCCGTCGACAAAAGATTACCTGGGTTACATTATTATTTTCCTTATTGTTATAACATCCATTCCTTTTATATATAAATCCTTTAAAAAGAAGAAAGGAAAGTGATTCTTTAATCAGGTTTATAATATTCCACCACATTCATAGCAAATCGGGCTGAAGTGGTTCCGGGCCCTCCGCTCATCTCAATCCCATCATTTCCTTAGTTCTCCCGGAGTAGCAGACTTCATGATGCCAAGTCCTGAATTGCCGCCGGAAGGCAACCGGAATGCGGCCATTTCCTGTGTGTTTCTTACTACCAGGATATTCCCTGCCATTACAGGATGATTCCAGGTCTTGCCCTTTATTGCCGGTATCCTTGCGAGTTCATTGAATTGTTCAGGGGTTGCACTTACCAGCGCCAATTCACCTTTTTCCGATAGTATCAGTAATATATCCTGATCAGCAAGAAGTATCAGCTGGCCCCCATAGCGACCTCCCCTCCATTTGAGATCGCCCTTCTCAATATCGATACATGCAAGGGCGGCACCTTCAAAGCCGTAAACATGACCTTTGTGAATGACGAAGTCGTTAAAATAAGGCCTCAGCTTGTCAGATGTCCAGCGTTCATCAATTTTCCATCCCTCTGATCCTTTTCTGATTGCAAACCTCCCTATCCCTTTTCCTCCCGTTTCGCCGACTTCGCTGATTATAAGTTCGTTTTCAGAGAGCACAGCCGGCTGTACTATTGGAACCCCGCCTAGCGGGAGCTTCCATAGAACCTTCCCATTATGAGGTTCAAGGCTTGCCATACCAGCTTTATTCATGAATAAGACCTGACTGACTCCATTTGATGTAAATAAATGCGGCGAACTGTAGCTATCGCCACCATCGGGTTCTGACCAGCGTTGATGGCCATTAATGGTGTTATATGCCAGTAGTTGGCCAGCTATAGCAACCATAACGACACTATCAACTACCAGGGGCGAACTTGTATATCCCCAGCCTGGAATCTTCACATCAGTATCTCCAGCTGCATTACGCGACCATATCACTTTACCGTTAAGCGCATCAAGGACATTCAGGATTCCTGTTGCCCCTAATGTATATATAAGACCATTGCTGATTGTCGGTGTAGAACGAGGACCTGCGCCTGCATGCGAGTCCCAGAACCGTGTAGTATCTCCATGCATCCATACCGGTTCACCGGTATTAAGGTTATAACAGGAAACCATTTCGAGCTTACCACGCTGTTCCTGTGTATAAAGTAACTTTCCATGAATTGCAAAGGAGGAACAGCCAGGTCCAACAGGCCGGTGCCATATCTCAACCGGCGGTGATTGATTCCAATTGGTCCCAATACGGACGCCATGTACAACACCATCCCGATTAGTTCCCCGAAAACCTAACCATTCTGTTTCGGCTGCCAATGTGGCTGAATCCAGGGGAGTTATAATCGCCTTATTGTCTGTATTGGCAAGTAAACGCTCTTCTGAGGTTTGTGCCCACCTCCATGCGAAAAAATGACGCGCCTCCGCATCCATTCCATCAGAACGCAACAATATCCAGAAACCTGAAGCGACCAATATGGTAGCAATCATAGTTGCACGTCGGTAATTGGTTGAGAGGTTACGGCTGACAACGGCCCATAAAACAAAAGCGAAGCTCATTACCGGAACTGAATATACTACAAACATCAATCCCATCATCGATGTTCCAATGGATTTATCAATGAATTTCGATGCAACAACAAGTGCAACTATTATGAGAACCGGAGCGGTCCAGCGTTCGAATCGGGATGCCCTGCTAAAGAAGATCCACCAGATTAAAATCCCTAATCCGCAAATGATCCCTCCAAACAAACCTATAGCAATAGCGGAGGGCACTAAAGCGGGTATGACAAATCTGAGAAGCCACTGGACTATTACAATGATAACACCTGGCCAAAGCCGGAATGGTTTCAGCTGAGAAGAAACATCATTATTCTTAATTGTATTCATTTTCGTAATTTTTTGTCTTAATATTCTGATTTGATTTTCAGATTTGATTTTGCCAGTTTATACTGCATTATGCTCATTTCTCTCTTTTAGAACTGTTTTTTGTCTATCATGGCCTAATTAAGATTCTGCTCCAACTAATAGGTTCCTTCAAGGAGTTGATTAATAACAAATAACTCCGTCTCGAATTAAACAGGAAAAACATTCCTGAATTCCCACGTATGCTAAGCTGTCAATTTTCTGCATTTAATTAAATATCCTTTATTAAACTTATATTTTATATCACTGAATCCTGCTAATTTCAAATTATCAACCACATGATCCAAGGTATATTTATTAAATATATCATATTGGGTATATTTCGCTTTTTTCAAATCATCACTGTGCACCATGTATAAACAGAATGTACCGCCTTTTTTAAGTCCGTATATTATCTTTGAAAATGGCTTATCTAACCGGTCCCAAAAATATATGACATTTATGCAAAAAATCTTATCGTATTGATTTGAAATTAGTTCCGAATCCAAGAAGTCTCCTAAATATAACTCAACCTTTTTATTTTCTATATATTTCCTGTTTCTTTTTGTAGCTTCATTAAACATTAATTCTGAATAGTCTATGCCCGAAACAAAACAATCAAACTTTGAAGATATTTTCCTTACTCCAAGGCCATGTCCGTATCCTATTTCAAATATTCTGTCGTATGCTTTAATTTCAAGTTCAGATATCATTTTGTCGTAAGTGGCTCTGTTTCCAAATATCATTAATCTGGATATTAATTTACCAGGCAATCCTGTTGGCTTTCTGAATTGGCTCCCCATTGATCTTAGAATATTTGTCATGAACAATATGGTCAATTACCGGTTTCAGGTGTCCGTACTGATCTAAAGTTACAAAGTATTTTGAATATAGTCAGACGGCCAATAACTAAACAGATGAGAATGTCCAGGTTTATCAAGAGTTATTATTGAAGCTCTTGGCAGCAAGCTACGAAGAACCGGAACGAAGTGGAGTTCAGCGCAGCTAATCTTCGATCCCCTAAGGTAA
>PMIJ01000236.1 GCA_003157015.1 Bacteroidales bacterium | reverse complement strand
ATCACTCACTTCCTACTCGATTATCATGAAATATCAGATTATCTTATTTTTGAGCCTTTTGTGGCAAAGAAGACAAGATAAAGGTAATAAATGAACATCAGGCTTACTGCTATTATTACTGAGCCTGTTACAGCCTGTATTTTACCCATAATCAGGGTTGAGATAGAAGCCCCGATAACCGAAGTTGCAATAACACCTGAAGCTACCTTTGCATGTGGTCCCAAATCTTCGAGTGCAAGGTTGTAAATAACCGGCCACATTATCGAGTGGAATAATCCGGTAGCAAGGAATAACCACATTGCTATGGCAGGAGCACTTGAACTGAGAGCAAATGAACTACCAAGGAAAACAGCTCCGCCAATTGAACAAATAGTTAAAATCAGCGCAGCTTTGTATTTTCTTAAAATAAAAATTCCCAGTACACGACCTACCATCATACCTCCCCAATAGTATTTAAGCATATCTATAGGGTTAATTCCATGAATGCCAAGTTTAGCTGCATAATCGGGGAAAAAGCTGGAGGGACCTATTTCAATTCCCATATACAGGAAGATAGCTAATGAGCCCAGCCAAACATGAGTGTATTTAAAAGCGCTTGACTTGTATTGTTTCTTTTCTAAACCTTCGGATTCATTTTCCTCACTTTTTATTTCAGGCAGTTTTAGGAAGAACATTATTACGAGTATAACTGCAGTAATAATACCGATAACCATAAATGGGCCTTTCACAATATGCTGTATTGCAGAATTTTCCATTTTAATGCCTGGCTCGAGTTTCGGAGTTACAAGCAGGACAGAAACGAAAATAGGAGCAATGATTGTTGCTACCGAATTAAGAGCGTTAGTCAAAGTAAGGCGACTGGCACCGGTCTCAGGACTTCCTAGTGCATTTACATAAGGTCCGGCGGCAACCTGAAGGATCACTACCCCAATTGCAAAGACCGAAACAGTGCTCAGAAATCCATAGTAACCCATTGAAACACCTGGAATGCAGAGAAAGAAGCCCAATGAAATTAAAGCGAGTCCGCAAAGTACTCCATTCTTATAACCTATTTTTGTCAGCATCAAACCAACGGGAATTGACAAAATATAAGCACCATAGAAAAATGTGTTGGGTAATTGTTTCTGAACATCATTTAAGCCAAATGCATTTTTCAGGAAATCAATAGTAGAATTGTTCATAGTTGTTATAAAACCGAACAGAAAGAAAAGCGAGGCCATTACAATTAATGGAAACAAATAATTGGATTTGGTTGAGTTACTCATAGTCTAATTATTAATTTATTTTACATAAAATTTATATACACAAGCATGTTTAAAGGTTTCGTCAGGTTTCAATAATGTGGAAGGAAAATTTGGTTTATTTGGTGAGTCGGGGAAATTTTGTGTTTCAAGGCATAATCCGGAACGCATGAGATAAGCCTTACCTCCTTTACCCTTATCATTGCCATCAAGCCAGTTTCCGGTATATAGTTGAACACCTGGTTGTGTTGTATGCACTTCCATCAGGCGACCTGATTTTGGTTCATAACAAGTGGCAGCCAGGCTTAATTCACCGGCTTTTTTCTTGTTCAATACCCAGTTGTGATCGTAACCTTTACAATAATCCAGCTGATCGTAGTTATCATCAATATTCTTACCAATAGCTTTTGGTTTAATAAAGTCCATTGGTGTGCCGGCTACCGGTCTAAATTCACCAGACGGTATAAGAACATCACTGACCGGAGTATAATTATCAGAATTAATGCTGAGTTCGTGTCCCAAAATATCGCCATTCCCTTCACCCGCAAGATTGAAGTACGAATGCGAACAGATGTTAACATGAGTTACTTTATCGGTTTTAGCTTCAAAGTCCAGAATTAGTTCGTTTTTGTCAGAAAGAGTGAAGGTAACTTTAACGTTTAGTTCTCCCGGATAACCCATTTCACCATCTTTACTCAGGTAATACATCTCAACAGCTTCACCGTTTTTAGTTTTAATCACGCCTTTAGTGTCGAACACCTGATTATTAAATCCTTCCGGTCCTCCATGCAGAGAATTAGGCCAGTTATTTATCGGCAATTGGTATGTATTCCCATCAATAATAAACTTCCCGTCAGCAATTCTGTTAGCACATCTACCGCAAATTGCCCCGAAATATGGATTACCTTTAATACAATCATCAATATTATCGTATCCCAAAACAATATCAGTGAAGTTGCCTTTGCGATCAGGAACATATAAACTTATAATCTTGCCTCCGAAATTAGTAATCTGTGTAACAAACCCGTTTTTGTTTTTCAAAGTATAAAGAGCAGTGACTTTCCCTTTGAATGTGCCTTTAAAGTTTTCTTCTTTAATATATTCCATTTTAATTAATTATTGCGTTTCACAAGAACCATCCTTAAATAATGATTCTGAAAACATCAGTCGGATCTTCTACAATTCAATTTTACCAGCGCCTTTCTGCCTTATAAAGAGTATATGGCAGGAACCTTTTCCAAAAACGTGCTCTAATGATGAGACATATCTGTCGAGCAGACTTTGTGGAACAAATGCCTGGATTGTGCCTGCAAAACCTCCTCCATGAACACGCCATGCGCCTTTTCCTTTCAACACAAGTTCACTTAACGCAAGAGCTAAAGAAACTCCTTGCTCTTTTACATTATTAACAGGGTAAATATTTTGATTGTACATATACGAGCTGAAACCTGAATCAATAACCATTCCCAGAAATAACTTAAAATCATTTTTTTCCAGGGCAGCTACCTCATCAACTACGCGCTGATTGTCTCCTTGAAAGTGAATAGCCCGAAGAATGGCCCGATCACCAACTTTCTTACGGATTTTTGGAGCTATCTCTAACACTTGTTCCAGGGTAACCTGACGTAGAACTTTTGCACCCAACTCAGCTGCAACAGCTTTCATATCGATAGGTAATGAAGCATACTCATCATTAAGATCAGCGTGATTACTGCCGGTATCTGTAATAACCAAAGCAAAACCGGTAGCAACAAAGTCAAAATTTACTTTTTTAACTACCGGTTTTGACGGTTCTTTAAAATCAATTGTAACCAGACCACCTACAGCACAGGCGGTTTGATCCATTAATCCACAGGGTTTTCCGAAGAACACGTTTTCAGAATATTGCCCGATAATGGCATTCTGTACTGGATCAAGCTTCCCGTTATTGAATAAATGGCTGAAGATAGCACCAATCAGAACTTCGAATGATGCAGATGAGCTCAAACCCGAACCTACGGGCACTCCACCATCAATACAGCAGTCGAAACCCCCAATCAGGAACCCCAACTCTTTCATTCTGGAGCCAATTCCCCTCACCAGGGCCATAGAAGTGAAATTTTCTTTGTTGTCTGGGGTAAGTGTTGACAGATCAACTTCAAATTTTGGATAACCAACAGATTCAATTCTTACAACATTTGTATTATTAGTAGCCGCAACAGCAACATTGTCAAGGTTAACTGCACCTGCGAGTACACGTCCGTAATTATGATCCGTATGATTCCCGCCAATCTCGGTACGACCCGGAGAACTGAAAAGCACAAGTTCATTAGGACCAAATGAGCTTTTGAATTTTTCGATAAGGCTGGTATACCTTTTTGCCTGTTTTTTAAGGACCTCTGCATCGGAGCCGTACAACTTCCTGAATGCACTGTTGTTTCCGTCATTGATTTTTTTAATCAGTTCTTTCTCGTTATTCTTTTCCATTGATAATATTTTTGTTTAAGTAAATATCTTTTAATTTTAACTTACAAGATAAAATTTTTTTCAATAAATATTAATCCGAATAGTTTTTAAAACGTTCCTTTACATAAATAATGTATCAAATAAAAGGGCAATTCAGACTTTTATTCCTGATATGTAAGCTTTTAACTCCTTAATAATTTTTATGGAAAACAATACAAATAAACGAGGCTTTGGCAGTGACAACAATGCAGGTATCCATCCCGATATTTTAAAAGAAATAATATCTTCGAATACAGGTCACGCAGCCGGATATGGTTCAGATGTCTATACTGAACAAGCACAGAATATATTCAAAGAACATTTAGGAAGTGAAACTGAGACATTCTTTGTCTTTACCGGTACTGCTGCCAACGTACTTGGTCTTTCAGGTATATTAAAATCGTGGAATTCGGTTATTACTGCTTCGACAGCACATCTCGAGGGTGACGAGTGCGGTGCTCCTGAAAAGTTTATTGGTTGCAAAGTTCTGGTGGTTGATGCCCCTGATGGAAAAATCAATCCTGAACTGATTGAAAAACACATGCATGGAATCGATTTTGAACATCATTCTCAGCCTAAAGTAATCTCTATTACCCAGGCAACGGAAATGGGGACTGTTTACTCTGTAGATGAAATTGCCAGGATAGCCTCTTTTGCTCACAACAGAAATATGCTGCTTCATATGGATGGCTCACGTATAGCAAATGCAGCAGTATCGCTTAGTCTGCCATTTAAAGCCTTTACGACCGATGCCGGTGTGGATGTTCTATCATTTGGCGGCACAAAGAACGGTATGATGTGCGGGGAATCAATCTGTTTTCTGAAACCCGGGCTTTCGACTGATTTTAAATATATCCGTAAACAGGGTATGCAACTTGCCTCAAAAATGAGATTTATTTCTGCTCAGTATATTGGATATTTCCGCAATGACCTTTGGAAAAAATGTGCCTCAAATTCCAATGCAATGGCTAAAACATTTGCAGAAAAGCTTAAGCAAATTCCGGAGGTAGAAGTCACCCAGAAGGTTCAGTCAAATGGCGTTTTTGTAATTATGCCGGATAAGATTGCGGGAAAAATGAGAAATTATTACTTCTTCTATCCCTGGGATGAGAAAAAGTCGGAGTGGAGGTTAATGTGTAGCTGGGATACTGAGGAGAATGATATTGAGGATTTTATAGAACTACTAAAGAAGGAATTGAAGAAATAGTTACTCTGTGTCCCTCTGTGTCTTCTCTGTGGCTCTCTGTGTAACAAAGCTTTAAGAACTTACACAGAGTTGCACAGAGAAGCACAGATGGCACGGAGTCAAAGACAAAAAAGGCTGAATCTTTCGATCCAGCCTTTTTCCTATAACTAGTAAACTAGGATTTTACTTAAGAGTAAACGCAATTGGTACCATAAACCAAACGGGTACGGGTTTTCCTCCCTGTTTACCCGGTTTAAATGGTGGAAGAGTGGTTACAACCCTCATAGCTTCTTTATCAAGCTCAGGGTCAACACCCTTCAGTACGCTTACCTGGCTTACGCCTCCTTTAGGAGTTACACAGAATCTGACAATAACTTTTCCCTGGATATTGTTTTCCTTTGCAATTTCAGGGTATTGAGTGTGTTCCATAAGCCATTTCTGAAGCTCTACATTACCTCCGGGGTATTCAGGCATCTCTTCAACCACAATAAATGGTTGCTGTTCAGGTTCTGCTTCCTGTACCTCTTCTTTGACCTGCTGTTGAACCTCAACTACCTCAGTGTTTTTAACATCAGTTTGTGCCTGATCTGCAGTCATAAGCTGTTTTACATCTTCGGGTTTGATAGAGTCAACTACCACAGGCGGAACATATTTCTGCTGCTGAACAACATCAGTTGGCGGAGGGGGAGGAGGAGGAGGAGGAGGAGCCTGTTCATTAGGCTGATCCAGTTTCTCCATCTTGATCTGTACCTCTTTTTCCGCGCGTTTTGATTTGTTTTCAGATGCTTTTGCATTTAAATAAGGTGTAATAATAGCTGTTGCTAATATTAAAATACCTATAAGCAAAGAAATAGTTACATTTCGATTGTACCTTTTACGCAGTCTATAAGCTCCGTATTCCTTATTCCTATCCTCGAAGACTATGTCATCAAAGGCCGGAGCATTAATTTTTTCTTTTGCCATTTTTTTTCAGGTTTACGGTTTATTTCTTGGCAACAACAGCAGTTGATGGAATTCCTGCTGCGGTTTCCACCATCTTCTCTTCATACCAGGTAATATCAACTAACATGTAATGGGCAACACCACAGATATTCATTTCATCGAAAATGTCAACAACATTACCGTAATTCGCTTTCTTATAAGCTTTGATAAGAACAATAGGACCGGTATCGTCATCTTTCTTCAGCTGTCTGATTGATCCGTTCAAAGAATCCTGAGAGATAACAAGCTTACCTGTAATTACCAGATTCTTGTAATTATCAATCTTTTTGAAGAGTGCTCTGTTTCTCTCAAGCAGCAACGTACGAATACCCGATGGGCTATAATCTGTTTCTGTCACAGGGGGCAGACTAGTATATTCCTCTGGTTTTACATTTCCTGTGTACCAATAAATTTTATTATCAGGACCAAGGAGGATGTTCATTGTACGGGATGCTGCAATCTTTGGAGGCACAGCATTTGGATCCGTTTGCTTTTCCGGAAGAACAATCTCCATGATTTTTGGTTTATTTAAAGCCGAGGTAAGCATAAAGAATGTGATAAGCAGACACATAAGGTCTACCATAGGTGTCATGTCTATATGCGGAGCGTGTTTTTTTGCTTTCTTTTTAGCGCCTGCTTTTTCCTCTTGAATTATTTCTGCCATATCACTTTTGTATTTCTGCGAGGTTTATTTTTACAGCATCAAGATTTGTGACAAGATTAAACTGTTTCACATTCTTTTCCTGCATTATGTCAAGGACTTTCTTTACTATCGGATAAGAGGTCTTGGAATCACCTTTTATACAAGCCTGTACATTTGGATTAATCTGACGAGTAAAGAGTATCCAGTCTGCGAGTTGATTATCCAGGGAATCAATAGGAATACCAGTCTCTAATACAGCCCTTGCTTTCGCGTCTTTAATAGCCAGGAAATCTTTCATTTTCGACATAGGAACTCCCATCGAAGAAGGGAATTTTTCGAATTCCTTTAACTCAGTTTCCGTAAATTCAATATTGTATCTCTTACCCATTTCCGTAAGGATTTTTGGTCTGAATTTAAGCGTAGTATCCTCTCCGTTGTCAAAATTAAGAAATACCCTGTCGTCTTTTGAAAGAAGAAGAGTCATAGTATTAAAATTAGGCGAAGGTTTTTCTGATATAGAACTAGGCGTATCAACAATAGCCGGTTCGTTTTGACTCATAGTAGCTGTTAACATTAGAAACATCAACACTACCGAGAACAGGTCAACCATAGGCGTCATGTCAATATGGGGCGACTTTGTTGGTAATTTAATCTTTGGCATTGTAGTTTTTTATTAGTATTATTTAAACCAAAAGATAAATTTAAAATTAGTTGTTTTTAAGTGAAGCAGCAAAATTCTGGGTCAGACTGAACCCTGCTTCATCAATTTTAAATGTGTATGAATCAATTGTTGACGAGAAATAGTTAAATGCAATGATTGATAATGTAGATCCTGTTATACCGAAAGCAGTATTGACAAGAGCTTCAGAAATACCGCCTGCAAGAGCAAGGGAGTCGGGAGCGCCGGAGTGGGCGAGAGCCGCAAATGCACGGATCATACCAAGAACTGTACCGATAAGACCGATCAACACAGAAATTGAAGCAAGGGTGGAAAATATAACCATGTTCTTTGAGAGCATAGGCAGCTCAAGAGCTGTTGCTTCTTCAAAAGATTTCTGGATAGAGAGGATTTTCTGGTCCTTTTCAAGTTCCTTGTCTTTCTGAAGGTCACGATAACGCAGCAACCCTGCTTTCATTACGTTAGCAAGAGATCCTTTCTGTTTGTCACAGGCTTCCATAGCTTCTTCAATCTTATCTTGTCCGAGAAGACTCTGAAGCTGACTTACAAAAGTATTTAAACTGCCTTTACCTTTTGCTCTTGACAATGTGATAGTCCTTTCAAAAATGAAAATGATAAGGACTAAAACACAAGTCATCAGAATAGGAACGATCAAACCACCCAGGTAGATCATTCCCAAATAGTTACCTTGAAGGGCTTGTCCTTTATTATTGCCACCTTCGAAGTTTACAGGATTACCCATTATTTGTGTGAACAAAATATAGGAAACTATAAATGCTATTAAAATAGCGCTTGCTGCAAAAACATTCTGCAACGCATCTTTGAACGAACTTCCTTGTTTACTCATTTTTATCGATTTGTTTAAGTTTAAGATTTTATATGATATGCAAATATATATTATGAATTGTTTTTTTCCAATAGAGTAAACAATAATGTTAAAATTTTAATATAGTTTAGAATAATTCTCTAAAATATAAAGACCGTCGAATTATTATTATACCCTATACTTTTAATTATTTATATTAAAACTAATTCTTGTACTGACAACCTTATTGTTCCAGTGTAACATTATAAACCCTTGATTTTGTTATAGGTATCTCCAGTGCTTTGTATCCTTTCAAGCTGATGATCAGAATTTCTGAACCCTCGGGAATCTCAAACCTAAATTCACCTTTAGTATTAGCCATGTTCTCTGCTGCAGTGTCTTTCACTCTGATGGAAGCATAAGGAAGTGGCTGACCTGCTGCATTTTTGACTGTACCTTTAATTTCATTTGGATTTATTCCTTTCTTAATTGATGCCTCGAATTCATGAACATAAGTTATCTGATTTTTGGCCGCGGCATTTGTCGGGTCGAGAGCAAGGATTTTGTTATAGGCTTCTGTGGCTCTTGTTAAATATGGAAGTCTTCCCTCATTAGTTTTTTCAGTAGAAGTTGACCTCAGCTCAACTGAACCAATTCCAACATATCCCTTTATCTTATACTCTTTATTATTAGGATCGAGATTAACCATCCTGATGTAATAGTCCTTCGATCTGCTGTAGTTATTATTCATCATATGATAATAACTCAGATAACCAAAAGCATCCATCATTGCCGGTGCATTTTTTATGGAGTCACGTTTTGCAACTTCAATCAACTTTTCAAATTTCGGTTTTGCCAGGCCCAGTTTTGTGTCGGGATCCATCTTCGAATAAGTGTTGGCAATCCATAGGTAAGCAGGCACATAATCGGGTGATTTAACTGTTAAAGCTGTAAAGACCGAATCTGCGGTTTTATATTTTTCTGCATTGTAATATGCACGGCCGATACGCAGAAGCTCTTCAGTATTGTCCTTAGTCGGATCAAGCATCAAAGTCAGAGTTTTTGCTACTCCATTATACCTCTTGAAATTGTTATAATTGGCAGCAATTTCATTAAGCAGGGCCTGGTCTCCGGGTTTTAACTCAAGCACCTTGTTATATTCTTCAAACGCCCTGTCAATTTCTGCATCGGATTTTGCCAGTTCAGCTTTTGCAGCGGTTTCCTTGGCGGTCAGGTCTTCTATAATAGCTTTTTCCTTGGTTTTTTCTGCAGCAGTGGCAGCTATTGCCAATTTGTTTTTTTCTTTATTAAGCTGCTGGTCAAGACTGGCAAGGTCGTCAGCCATTTTCGGCCAGTTCTGGTTTCTTTTTACCAGTATCCTGGCCATGTAATGATAGTCTTTCCACAATATCCTGTCGGCAGAAACTGTTTTGAAAAGAGTCTCCATGTAGGCGAGAGCCTTGTCATAATCGGGTGGATTCTTTTCATAGGCCGAATATCCGGCTATGCGGTTCAGATAGGGTCTTGATTTTTCAACCTTGAAGATATCTTCAACATTCTTAATAACATTGTCATAATCTTTCGCGTAAAATAGAGCATTTACATACCTGATTTTTGCCGGAATGTTTCCTTCTGTAAGATCCAGATATTTCCTGAAATTTTCTTTTGACAGGTCGAATCTCTGGGCAGAAAGGTATAACTGACCTAGTTCACGATAAGCCGGAGCGTAGTTTGCATTGAGCTGTATAGCCTGTTCATAATAAGGAATAGCAGCCTCTAGGGCACGCCCCTTAGTATATATGTTCCCAATTTTCATAGCTGCTGTAGGTGATTTCGGATCCGCAAACTGGGCCTGGTTATAAAATGAGATAGCTTTTGAACCATCATTTACCAGGATATATATATCGCCTCCGATTAAATATACATCTTTATTTTTATTGTCAATCTTCAAAGCTTCCCTGATGAGTGGCAATGCCTGTGAAGTATCCACTTTACCCTCTTTTATATATGATTCGGCTATTTTAGCAAGTGCGAATGCATATTCAGGGGCAGGAGGTACAATCTTTTTAATGTTCTTGAATGGGAGAAGAAGACTCCTGGCTTTAGCACGCATATCGGCAGCTGTTTTTGTGTCGCCGGTATAGAAAGCAACTTTGGCCAGCCCAACATAGTTCAGAGGGTCACCGGCATTTGCACTTACTCCCTTATCATATTCAGCTTTTGCAGATTTTGCAGCAACAGTCAAGGAGTTTGATATTGTGTCGGCAAAATAATCTAGCAGGTAGTTTTCACCTAAAAAGAAATAATTCTTGCTGTTTGCCGGTTCTTTCTTAATTAAATCCTGGTACATAACCTGTGCTTTGTCATACTGTTCACTCTTTGTGAGTAAAATTGCAGTATTCAGGTCCTGAGCCTTAATGTTTAATGAAATTCCTGTCAAAAAAACTGCCAGAAAAATTGCTGGTCTTAAAATTAAACG
>PMIJ01000053.1 GCA_003157015.1 Bacteroidales bacterium | reverse complement strand
TATACCATGTCTGTAACCTATACATGAAACCCGGGGCATATGCTGACCCCATTTTGTTACAGCTCTGAAGGAGCTGAATATCACAATATTAAACCCTTTCAGGGTTTGAATTAGTTAGTTTGATTAACTCCCCCGGTTTCACCGGGGGTTATTCATATTTAGCCACTTTGTGGCTGGATAGGTTTAGGGTATGCTTTAAAAAAATTATTCCTTTTGTCACATTGACATAATAATTCGATCCTTCGATGCCAAAAAGACAATAACCAACACTGGCAGCAATTTTGCATAGAGATATTCAAATACATTATTATGAATTTAAACAATTTCACTTTAAAAGCTCAGGAGTCTGTCCAGAAAGCATTCAATATTGCAAGCACAAAAGGTCAGCAAGCAGTAGAATGTGCCCATATTCTCAAAGGCGTAATGAGCGAAGCAGAGAGCATAACCAATTTTCTTTTCGGGAAAATGGGGGTTAATACTGTTTCTCTTGAGAAAGAGATTGACGTATTAATAGATTCATATCCGAAAGTAAGCGGAGCAGAGTCTTATGTGTCCTCTTCAGTATCGGAAGCATTCAGAAAGGCAAACGAGCGGGCTTCTAAAATGAAAGACAAATTCGTCTCGTCTGAGCATTTGATTATGGGTATTCTGGATACTGATGACAGAACATCACGCATTCTTAAGAACAACGGTGTCACAATGAATGAGTTGATAACAGCTGTCAATGAACTTAGAAAAGGGGCTACAGTCGAAAATCAGACTTCAGAAGATACTTTTAATTCGCTCAGCAGGTTTGCAATCGACCTTAATGAGAGAGCCCGTTCCGGGAAACTCGATCCGGTTATCGGAAGGGATGATGAAATCAGACGAATATTGCAGATTCTGACACGAAGGACAAAGAATAACCCTTTGCTGATAGGAGAGCCCGGAGTAGGTAAAACAGCTATCGCGGAAGGCCTGGCACACAGGATTATAAGAGGTGATGTGCCGGAAGATATTAAATCTAAAATAATTTATTCTCTTGATATGGGGGCTCTTATCGCCGGAGCAAAATACAAAGGGGAATTTGAAGAGAGATTAAAATCGGTTGTCAATGAGGTCATCGGATCGAACGGGGAAATAATTCTCTTTATCGACGAGATTCATACTCTTGTTGGAGCCGGTAAATCGGAGGGAGCAATGGATGCAGCCAATATTCTTAAACCGGCCCTTGCAAGAGGTGAACTAAGAGCAATAGGGGCAACAACATTAAGCGAATATCAGAAATACTTTGAAAAGGATAAAGCGCTCGAGCGACGGTTCCAGGTAGTAATGGTCGAAGAGCCCGACAGGGCGGATTCAATTTCAATTCTGCGGGGTATCCGTGAAAAATATGAAACGCATCATAAAGTCATTATCCGCGATGAAGCAATCATTGCCGCAGTAGACCTTTCCACACGGTATATAACTGACAGATTTTTACCTGATAAAGCAATTGACCTTATTGACGAGGCAGCATCGAAATTAAGGCTGGAAATGAATTCTGTACCTGAAGAAATTGATGAAGCTGAACGCACTATTACAAGGCTCGAAATAGAAAAAGAGGCTCTCAGAAGGGATGGAGATAGTATTAAAGCTGAAAAAATCTCGCGTGAACTGGCAGAAATGCAATCCAGAAGAGATGAACTTAAAGCCGGATGGAAGTCAGAAAAAGAGATGATCGAAAAGGTACAGGCTAAAAAGGAAGCTATTGAATCTCTGCGCTTTGAAGCTGACCGCGCTGAGAGAAGCGGAGACTATGGAAAAGTGGCAGAGATCAGATATGGTAAAATCGTTGAACTTGAAAAGGAAATATCAAGTCTTAAAGAGCTAATAGAAATGAAGAGAACCAAAGGTTCTCTGATTCAGGAAGAAGTTCGTTCCGAAGACATTGCTGCCATAGTTTCCAAATGGACCGGAATACCGGTCTCGCGGATGCTGGAAAGCGAAAAGGAGAAGTTATTGAAGCTCGAATCAGAGTTGCATAAGAGGGTGATTGGACAGGATGAAGCCATAACAGCCGTGGCCGATGCTGTAAGGAGATCAAGAGCCGGTTTGCAGGACCAGAAAAAGCCGCTGGGTTCCTTTATATTCATCGGAACTACCGGAGTTGGGAAAACCGAGCTTGCCAGGGCTCTTGCCGGGTTCCTGTTTAATGATGAAAACCTGTTAACCCGTATTGATATGTCGGAGTATCAGGAAAGACACTCGGTATCGAGGCTCATCGGCGCACCTCCAGGATATATCGGTTATGAAGAGGGGGGCCAACTCACTGAGGCTGTAAGGCATAAACCATATTCCGTGGTCCTTCTCGACGAAATTGAAAAGGCCCATCCCGACTTGTTTAACCTGCTGCTTCAGGTTCTTGATGAAGGAAGACTCACAGACAACAAGGGCCGGACTGTGAATTTCAGAAATGTCATTATTATTATGNNATAAGAGACAGAATGGACAAATGGAATAACAAGATGCCTGAAAAGGAAGAAGTACATCTCAGAGAGGAAATATTATCCTTATTAAGAAAAACGCTCAAGCCTGAATTTCTGAACAGAATTGATGAAATTGTGATGTTCCATCCATTAAATGAAGATCAGATAAAAGAGATAGTAAAAATCCAGCTCGGCACTATCGAACATATGCTGGCAGGATATAACCTTAAACTTGTGGTAAAAGAGAATGCACTTGACTGGTTGACTGAGAAGGGTTATGATCCTCAGCTGGGAGCAAGACCAGTAAAAAGACTGATTCAGAAGGAGATAGTGAATGAACTATCGAAAGAAATAATAGGAGGTAAAGTTTCAAAAGATGATAGCATTGTAGTTGATGTGAAAGATGGCCATTTATCTTTCAGAAAAGGAGGAAAATAATATTGATCTAGTTGAACGACTTTATACAACTCTCAATATCAGAGTAAATCTGAAAAACAGTGTTAAGGTGCAGTGTCTCGAACAGTTCGGAAACCCTGGGTTCAGGATTTGCAAATTTCAGCGCACAGTAATTGTTCCTGGCAGCTTTCATGCACGATAGGAAACAGCCAAATCCTGAACTGTCTACATACTCAACACCTTTGAGATCAATTATTACTTTTGAGTTCGAATTATCAAATACTTTAAGTATAGCCTCTCTGATTTCATCAATAATCAGGGCATTGATCTTATTGACAGAGAAGGATATAATGTCAATTTTATCATTTTTTTCAATATTGACCATTCAATTGCCGCTTAACCTGTTATGGATTATATCTTCAAGCTCCCTGGTTGCCTCTTCCGTTTCCTTCCTGAATCTTTCTAGATATTGCTCATATAAATGAGTTTCCTTCCCTTCCCTGGCCTGGAGTTCAAACGTTTTTAACATCTCGGCCAGTTTGCTCATTCCCATTATGGCAACAGAGGATTTAGCTTTATGGGCAAGCAATCCGAGTGAAACATAATTCTTTAACTCTAGCAAAGATTTCATTTCATTGTAAATCTCATTGGATTGTTGTTTAAACAACACAACAAGTTCATTAATGATCGAGGAATCTCCTCCAGATACGGAATCAAGATATTCCATGTTTATGAATTTATAATCCATAATTGATATCGGGATAAAAATTAACTTACAGTTCAAAGAATTCCAAACAAATATAATAATATTTTAATGTGCCGGGGACTTGTTTTCATCTTAATAATTAACCATGTTTTTTTGATAAAGGAAATAAGTGCTACTTTTATGCTTATAAAAACCGGACCTTATGAGATGTTTTCTATCCTCTGTATTTGCTGTCTCCCTTCTGAGCTCATTAATTCTAGATGGTCAGACAGATGTGTCTATCCGTCGCAAGGATTTTAAAACTAACAGACCTGGTTTCGGAGAGGCATGGACGCATGTAACCAATGGCGATGTCTTTTTTACCGAGAAAGGCATCTGGTACAACGAGGCATATAATGAATATTTACTGGCTCTTGTTTATAATAATTCAAATGCCGAACTGAATTACAAGACAGGGGTTTCCGCTCTTTTTTCAGACAAAAAAGAAGAAGCCGCCGAATTTTTTCTGAAAGCCGCAGAACTAAAGAAAGACGTCGCTGAAGATGTCTTTCTACTTGCAGGCAGAGCTCTTCAGTATGCAGGAAGATTTAATGAAGCAATCGATAAATTTACCGCTTACCTTTCTTCACCAGGTAAAAAGAACCAGAAGAATATATTGCTTGCACGCAAATGTATTCAGGAATGTAACTCAGCTTTGATAATAACAAAGGATACACTTAGGATTTCTATAAATAACCTTGGGGCAAATATCAACTCCAATTCTGATGATTATTCCGAAGTTTTAACAAAAGACGGACAGACTATTTATTTTGCTTCCAGGAGGGAAATCCCGAAATCAGGCAAACGCCATCCCGATACAAAATTTGATGAAAATATTTTCATTTCGAAGCTAAACAATGGTTCGTGGGTACCTGCAACATCGGCCGGAAAAGATTTGAATACAAAGTACTGTGAAGCTCCCCTTTATATTAATTCAGCAAATGACATGCTTTATATCTATGCCGGGTATTCTAATAAGGGTGATATTAAAGTGTCAGCTAATAAAAAAGGCGTTTGGAGAACCCCTAAACCAATCCCCTATAAAATAAATACAAAGGGATCAGAAACATCCTTTACTTTCAGCCCGTCGGGAAATGAAATATATTACGTTTCAGATCGTGGGAAATATAATATTGGTGGAAAGGACATCTATTTCATAAAGAAAATAAGTGACAGGAAATGGTCAAAGCCGCAAAATGCCGGTAATTTAATTAATACAATATATGATGAGGAGGGAGTAAGATTCTCAAAAACCGGAGATACACTCTATTTCGCCTCAAAGGGTCACAACTCAATCGGAGGATTTGATATTTTCTATAGCGTAAAAAATAAAACGGGCGCTTGGGACACTGTTAAAAATATAGGCTATCCAATAAATACTCCATGGGATGACCTCTTCTACACTCCCTCACCGGTTGAAGACAGCTCATTTTATTTTGTTTCAAACCGCAACGGTGGATTTGGCGGAACAGATATTTACAAGGGAAAGATACTGCCTCCCAAAAGGATCATAGTAACGCCTCCTCCTCCTAAACGCGACACTATTATTATTAGAGATACAGTTGTAGTGAAACAGCCACCTCCTGTTTTGCTGGAAAAGCCCGTATTTCTGACAGGTAAGGTTAAAGATTCGGAAAATGGTGAACCCATTTTAGCAAAAATCGACGTCAGGGATATTGTAAACGGTGCAATTAACACAACTACTGCAAGTTCTGAATCAGATGGCAGCTACAGAGTGAAACTTCCGGCAAAAAAATCGTATATGATTGATCTTCATGCCACAGGGTATTTATCCGACTCAAGACGCATTGATGTTCCTGACAATTGGGCCAAAGAAGATTATAACCTTAACCTTGAACTGATTAAGGTTAAAGTAGGCAAAAAAGTAGTGCTGAATAATATCCTCTTCGAAACAGGAAAATCGGTACTTACTCCTGGTTCATATATGGAGCTCAACCGATTATTGAACATTATGAATGAAAACCCCCAGATGAAAATAGAAATATCAGGACATACTGATAAAACAGGGACCGAACCACTCAACTTTAAACTTTCGGAAGCCAGGGCAAAAGCTGTTGTTGATTACCTTATTCAGAAAGGCATTGATCGGTCACGGATGGAGTTCAGAGGTTATGGTTCATTACAGCCAATATCTGATAACTCTACTGTAGCCGGTAGGTCTAAAAACAGAAGAGTTGAGTTTAAAATCCTTGAATTCTGACAATCATCAGATTTTTTAAGGAAAGTAATTGTTTGCTTTGCAAATTCCGCAACTGTAATGTGGATTTTGATCATTTTTAAAAAATTAATCTCAATGAAAAATACTGCTTTTACTAAATTTCACCAGGAGGCAGGTGCCAAAATGGTTCCATTTGCCGGATATAATATGCCCGTAGAATATTCTGGAATTACCGAAGAACATATCACAGTAAGGAATGGAATTGGTGTATTTGACGTTTCTCATATGGGTGAATTCTGGGTTAGCGGTCCTTCATCAATGAAGTTTCTTCAATACATAACATCAAATGATCTATCGGCCCTCTTTGACGGTAAAATTCAATATTCCTGCTTTCCTAACGGGAAGGGAGGAATTGTCGATGATCTTTTGGTTTACCGGTATAACACTGAAAAATTTCTTCTGGTGGTTAATGCTGCAAATATTGAAAAAGACTGGAACTGGTGCGTTAAAAATGCCGGACTGTTCGGGCTGAAGCCGGGCAAAGAACTAATTAATGCTTCAGCTGAGTTAGCACAGCTGGCGGTACAGGGACCATTGGCTCTGAAAGCCATGCAAAAGCTGACAGAAACTTCAGTGGAAGATATGGAATATTATACATTCAAAGTTCTGAATTTTGCCGGAATAAACGATGTAATATTCTCTACTACCGGTTATACCGGCGCAGGTGGTTGCGAGATATATGTTAAAAATGAAGACGGTCCAAAGCTGTGGAAAGCAGTATTTGAAGCCGGAATGGAATTTAATATCAAACCTATAGGTTTAGGCGCACGCGATACCTTGCGGCTCGAAATGGGTTTCTGCCTTTACGGAAATGATATCAATGATCAGACATCACCTATCGAAGCGGGGTTAGGCTGGATAACAAAATTTACAAGTGAGAAGGATTTTATTGATAAAGCGCTGTTGCTTAAACAAAAAGAGGAGGGAGTGCAGAAAAAACTGAAAGGTTTTGTAATGATTGAAAGGGGCATCCCAAGACAACATTATGAGGTTGTAAATGCGAAGGGCGACCCCATCGGAGAAGTTACCTCCGGAACTATGTCTCCTATGATGAAACAGGGAATAGGAATGGCATATCTGGAAAAAGGCTATTGGAAAACGGGAACTGAAATATTTATAAGAATCCGTAATAAAGATCTGAAAGCCAAGATAGTAGACCTCCCTATTTACAATAAGAGTTAAGAAACGATTCATGTCTTTTTTAGCTTTTAGAAAACTCCTGGTGAAACTTTTGTGACTTTGTGTCTTGGCCAGAAAAATATTGCTACGAAGGCACCAAGACTCTATCGTACACCAAGAATAATTACTGAGATGAATAAAAGGAACCTTGAAACATGCTTTTCGCCTGCTCTGTTTGAACCTGAAAAACATGTCAATTCAATTGTTGTGATCATAGATATACTCCGGGCATCCTCAGCAATATGCACAGCTTTTGCCAATGGTGCAACTTCTATAATCCCTGTTGCCGAAATTGCAACTGCAAAGGAATATAAGTCTAAAGGTTATCTTGTGGCGGCCGAACGCGATGGTTTTGTCCTTGATTTTGCAGATTTCGGAAATTCTCCCTTTAATTTCACTAAAGAAAAGGTTAGCGGCAAAACAATAGTCTACAGCACTACAAACGGAACAGGAATAATTAAACTGGCATTATCGTCTTATAAGACCGTAATCGGTTCGTTCCTTAATATCGGATCGCTTACACACTGGCTGATTAGCCAGGACAATGATATATTATTGCTCTGTGCCGGATGGAAAAACAAGTTTAACATTGAAGATACCATCTGTGCAGGGGCTATGGCTGACATACTTATGCGAACACATAATTATTCAACTATATGCGACTCAACACTTGCCGCTATTGATCTGTGGTCACTAGCTTCTCATGATCTGCCTGGTTATATTGAAAAGGCTGCACAACGAACGCGTTTGAGAGATAAAAATCTTGATGATTGCATAGAATTCTGTCTGACATCTGATTTCACGGATAAAATTCCTGTAATGAAAGAGGGTGCTCTTGTTGCTGAATTTTGACAGACATATCCAAATCAATGAATCTATGTGCCTAATTATCGATACTCATTATTATTTATTTATTTTTGTAAATTACAGAATCCGGATTACCTAATATTAATTATAAAATGTCCTTAATGAAAAAACATAATTTTTATGCAGGTCCTTCAATTATTCCACAGTACACAATTGACAAAGCAATTGAAGGTATAAAAGATTTTGCAGGAACCGGATTGTCCATACTTGAGATTTCTCACCGCAGCAAGGAATTCGTTGCCTGCGTAAACGACACTATTTCACTGTTCAAGGAATTACTCGAAATCCCGGCTGGTTACCAGGTTCTGTTTCTTGGTAGCGGCGCTAGTTTGCAGTTTGCAATGGTTCCTATGAATTTGCTGAACAAAAAGGCTGCTTATCTCAATACCGGGGAGTGGGCCGGGAAGGCGCTAAAGGAAGCAAAACTGTTCGGTGAAGTGGTGGAAGTCGCATCCTCGAAAGAAAAATTATTCAACTATATCCCGAAAAACTACAGTATCCCGTCTGATGCTGACTATTTCCATATAACCACTAACAATACTATTTATGGTACTGAAATCAAGAGAGATTTTGACGTAAAAATACCTCTTGTTGCTGATATGTCTTCTGATATATTCAGCAGGCCGGTGGATGTTTCAAAATATTCACTTATCTACGGAGGTGCCCAGAAAAACCTGGCTCCTGCAGGTATGGCATTTGTTATTGTAAAAGAAGATGTCCTTGGAAAAGTGGACCGTCAGATTCCGTCAATGCTCGACTATCGGGTGCATATTAAAGGAGAATCGATGTTCAATACACCCCCTGTATTTACGATATTTGCTGCACAGCAGACTCTGAATTGGCTCAAAAATCTTGGCGGGGTAAAAGTCATGCAGAAGAAAAACATCGAAAAAGCAAAAATTCTTTATGATGAGATTGAAAGGAATAAACTGTTTGTGCCTACCATTCCTGATCCTGAAGACAGATCTCTTATGAATATCTGTTTTGTAATGACCCCTGAATATAAAGAGCTGGAAAAAGCCTTCGCTGACTTTGCAAAATCAAAAGGAATGCTTGGTATCGAAGGTCACAGGTCTGTTGGAGGATTCCGCGCCTCGACGTATAATGCTCTCCCGAAAGAGAGTGTTGAAGCTCTTGTTGCTGCGATGAAGGAATTTGAATCAAAGAATTAATTAAGATTTCATTTTACGGAAGTGAGTAATTCAAGGCGGACTGAAACTTAAAAATAATCTCAATGAAAGTACTTGTAGCTACAGAAAAAGCTTTTGCTCCTGTTGCGGTAAACCAGATTCGTTTGGTAACAGAAGCTGCCGGTTACGGACTTGCATTGCTCCAAAACTATAAAGACAGCTCAGATCTGATCAAAGCTGTTTCAGATGTTGATGCACTTATCGTCAGGAGTGATCTGGTTACTGCGGAGGTCATTAATGCTGCTAAAAAATTAAAAATTGTTGTTCGTGCAGGAGCAGGCTATGATAATATAGATCTGGCAGCCTGTACAGCTCACAATGTAGTGGCAATGAACACCCCCGGTCAGAATGCAAGTGCAGTGGCAGAACTGGCATTTGCCCTTATGTTATATCAGGCCCGCGGAGGATTCAACGGAAAATCAGGAACAGAACTCAGGAGAAAATCATTTGGAATTCATGCCTTTGGATATGTTGGCAAGCATGTTGCCGAAATAGCCAGAGGTTTTGGAATGGATGTTTATACTTTTGATCCCTTCGTAGTGGAGAAAGATATCAAGAAGTATGGAGTTAAAGTCTGTATTACAACTGAGGAACTCTATTCAAAGTGCCAGTATATCTCATTGCACATGCCATTAAATGAAAAAACCAAAAGATCAATTGGTTATGACCTGTTGAGAAAAATGCCTAAAAATGCAGTTCTTGTTAATACTGCCAGAAAGGAACTCATAGATGAGGAAGCTCTTATTAAAATATTTGAGGAACGGTCAGATTTTAGGTATCTGGCTGATGTGGCGCCTGATTGCATTTCCATATTTGAGGAAAAATATAAGGGACGCTTTTTATTTACTGCGAATAAAATGGGAGCAAATACGGAAGAAGCCAATCTTTATGCTTGTCTCGCGTCAGCAAGGCAGATTGTCGATTTTTTCAAAACAGGAAACGATAAGTTCAAAGTAAACAAGTAGTATTTAATATGTTATGATTAATGGCAGTTATTAAACCTTTCAGAGGGCTTAGACCTCCTCGTGCTCTGGCAAAAGACCTGGCTTGTCTGCCATATGATGTAATGAATACGGCTGAAGCCAGAAAAATGGCTGAGGGCAAAGAGTGTTCACTGCTACATATATCAAGATCCGAAATAGACCTTCCGGCAGATATTGACACTCATTCTGACCTGGTCTATAAAAAATCAGTAGATAATTTCGGAAAGTGGCAGAAAAATAGCTGGCTGGTACAGGATAAAAAACCTCATTTTTATATTTATGCCCAGACTATGAAAGGAAGGACTCAATACGGAATCGTTGGGTGCGCCTCTGTCGATGACTATATAAAAGGTATTATTAAGAAGCATGAACTCACGCGAACTGACAAAGAGCAGGATCGTATGGTTCATGTCCGTGTAAACAATGCCAATATTGAACCTGTCTTTTTTACATATCCTGCCGTTAAAGAGATTGATGATATCGTATCCAATATAGTAAGCAAAGAAACACCTGAATATGATTTTATTGCAGAAGATGGGTTTGGGCATCATTTCTGGGTTATAAAAAACAAAAAGACAAACCTGCTGATCGAAAAGCTGTTTGCTGAAAAAGTACCATTCACTTATATTGCTGACGGCCATCACAGAACTGCAGCTGCTGCACTTGTCGGGAAAGAGAAAAGGGAGAATAATCCCTCCCATAAGGGTACTGAAGAATATAATTATTTTATGGCTGTTCATTTCCCTTCTGATCAGTTAAAAATAATTGACTACAACCGGACTATAAAAGATCTTAATGGGCTGTCTCCAAAGGAATTCCTGAAAAGGCTGGAATGTGGCTTTGTTATTGCGGAAAAAGGAACTAAAACCTACAAACCGAAAAAGCTTCATAATTTTTCAATGTATCTCGAAGGAAAGTGGTATAGCCTGACTGCAAAACCGGGAACCTATGATGATAATGATCCGATAGGTGTTCTTGATGTTACGATTCTTACAAATCAGATACTCAGTCCCGTCCTGGATATACAGGATCTGAGAAGGTCGAAACGCATTGACTATGTCGGAGGTATTCGCGGGCTTGATGAACTCGGTAAAAGGGTCGATAGCGGAGAGATGAAAGTGGCATTCGCTCTTTATCCTGTGTCAATGGATCAACTTATTACAATTGCAGATTCAGGCAATATAATGCCTCCCAAATCAACATGGTTTGAACCAAAACTCCGCAGCGGGCTTGTTATACATCTGCTCGACTGATAATTTAATCTCTGTGATTCTCAGTGTCTTCTCGGTGTCCCGATAGCTATCGGGACTCTGTGTAACGAAAAAACAATAACTGACACAGAGGCACACAGAGAATCACAAAGTTACACAGAGAAATAAATCCCCTAATCTTAAGATACACTATTTATTTTTCTAATTTTGTTTTAAGCAATTAAACTAATGTCTTTTATAACAGAAAATATTTTTACTCTTAAACACCAGCTTCCATCATCTGTTAAACTGGTTGCTGTATCGAAAACAAAACCGGCAGCTGATATTATCGAAGCCTATAACGCCGGACAAAGATCTTTCGGCGAGAATCGTGTCCAGGAGCTTCTTAATAAAAAAGATTTTTTGCCCAAGGATATTGAATGGCATCTAATCGGGCATCTTCAGAGCAACAAGGTAAAATACACTGTTCCTTTTATCAGCATGATACAATCCATTGATTCTTACAAGCTACTTGTTATCGTTAATTCGGAAGCTATGAAAGTTGGCAGGATAGTCGATTGCCTTCTGCAAATTCATATCGCTGCTGAGGAGACAAAATTTGGGTTTTCTATGAACGAATTGAGTGAAAATCTGCGATCAGCAGATATACTGAATCTGAGAAACGTCAGAATATGCGGAGTAATGAGTATGGCTACATTTACATCTGACACAGATCAGGTTAGAAAGGAATTCAGATACCTGAAAGATTGTTTTCACTCACTTAAAAACAAATATTTTGAGTCGGCTTCCGCCTTTAAAGAGATTTCTATGGGAATGTCGGGTGATTATGAGTTAGCTGTTAATGAGGGTAGTACAATGGTAAGGATCGGAAGTCTTATTTTCGGTAAGAGATAAAACAGACACACTTTTAATTTTGTTGATTTTAGCTCTGTATTCCTCAGTGCTACTTAGTGTATCTCTGTGTAACAATAAATAAAAGAACTTTCACAACTTGTCCCGCTTCGGAGGGAGAGGCTCACAGAGAAGCACAGAGTGTCACAGAGAATAACAAACTATCTTTCAAGAATAAGAATTAATTCCTGGGTAAGAGCCTTTTTTTCATTAATCAGAGGTATCGGATTTTCCTCAAGCATTTTTATAATCTCATCTTTTCTGACCTTGCTTAGTTCATGAACTGATTCTTCGATTACTGTAAGACATTCAATTGCAGTTACATAATCTCCAGTCAGAAATACCTTAGCCAGATCGAAAGAATAATCTGAGTAGTTAAGGCCCGATTGCCAGCATGAAGATACTAACATGCCAATTGTATCTGAACTCCAGTGTTTTCTTATTTCTTCAATAACCTCGTGGCATACAGACTGATCCTTCAGATCGTCAAAAAATGATGCTATGGTTTTTCTGATTGAAAAATCATCGGTTTTATCATAATATGCAGTAAGCAACCCAACAGCCCCTTCAAAAGGCTTTTCATTGCGAAGCACCTCTATCGCTTCAGTTATAACAATATTGTTATCTTTATTAAGTATTTCATTAAGCTCTCTGATCTTTTTATCTGATTTTATCATATATGGTTTATTTGAAACAAAGTTAGAAATACCATCAATTAGTTTAAGCTGTTTTTGAAAAATAAAAATATTGTACTAATTTAGTCGTGAAATAGGTTTGACAATTAAATATTTATATCATGAACAAAAAATATGGGATTTCCTCAAAAATACTGATTGTAATTTTAATACTTAGCAGTCTGCTTTCAGGCTGTAAATCCGGAGGAACTAAAGCAACAAAGGAAGAAGTTGGGGTAAGTGTTCCAAAAGATAAAACGGCTGTAGTTGAAGATATTAAGCAGGCTGAAAAGATATTTAATGCACTGCCGTCTCCACTTGAATCTGCAATGCTCATAAAATCAGCTGGTGCAAGGTTTGATGAGTCCCTGCTCAATCCTATAGGAAATGTGAATAATTACGTAACGAATAAAAGCATGGCTCTTAATCTCGGAATTTATACCTGTGATTTAAGTTTTGCCAGTTTATATGAACAGACCCAATTAATTATTGATTATATGAATGCCGCTAAAAAGATGGCCGACGGACTTGGCATTCTTAAAGCGATTGAACAGTCTCAGATTGACAAGCTGGAAGAGAATATAAATAACAGTGAAGTTATAATGGAGATTGTAAGTGAGACATTTATGAATTCTAATTCATATCTCTCGGATAATGGTCAGCCCGCAATAGCCGCAATGGTTTTGGTCGGGGGATGGTTCGAAGGGTTATATATTTCGACTCAGCTTGTTGATATGAAAGAGTTTAACGGCAATAAACTTGTCGGCAGGATTATTGATCAGAAATTATCTATCGATATCCTGATCAATCTGCTTGAGAGCAGCAAAGGAAATCCTGCAGTTGATGACTTAATAGTTCAGGTTAAAAAGCTTAAATTGGTCTTTGATAAAATCAAGATCACAACTACAAAAATAAGACCCGAGTTTGAAAAGGAATCAAATACCACGGTTCTCAAGTCAGAAATTAAAACTGACATGACACCTGAAGTTTTCAAAGAGCTCTCCACAACAGTTTCTGAGATAAGAAAGACATTCGTAAATATCTAACCCCATGAGAATACCGAGAATAATTCCGATACTGGCATTACTGATAGTTGCAACCAC
This sequence comes from Bacteroidales bacterium, assembly GCA_003157015.1. Lineage (GTDB taxonomy): Bacteria > Bacteroidota > Bacteroidia > Bacteroidales > VadinHA17 > LD21. Next base: position 54,453 of record PMIJ01000053.1, on the reverse strand, counting down.
TCTTAATGTTGATGCTCAGTGCAAAGCTTTCGCTAAAAAGGTTTGCATCCCTGAACTGGGAGCATATACACACGATGGAAACTATCATGCTGCAATACTTGTTGAAGGCGAAGAGGCAGAGCTGTATAAAACATTTTACTCTGATATGGAATACCGGGTATCCATATGTGGTGAAGATAAACTACCGGAAGTTGAATTCAGAGTGCTTGATGCAAATAAAAACGTACTCTATTCGAATAAGGACGCAAACTATGCCAAAACATGGGATTTCAAACTTCAGTCCAGTCAGCAGTTGAAAATTGTAGTAAAGGTCAACACTTTTAATAAACCGGGCGATACTCCTGCAAGTGGCTGTGTTGCAATAATGTTTGGATTCAAAATCAAAAAATAATATCCTTCAGGACTATAATTGCTTGCAAATATAATATTGTAGAGACAGGTCTCAGACCTGTCTCTACCTGTTTTTAAAAACCTGTCTCAACGTATTTAATAACTCATGTGTCTAAGATATCAGTATATTTAATATATCATAATCTATAATATATCAGTATATTTAATATATCAGTGAATTTAATATATACCTGATCTCAATTTATTTTAGTTTCGGTGCCAGGTATCTGCCGGTGTAGGATTCTTTACATTTTGCCAGATCCTCGGGTTTTCCTTCAAAAACGATCCATCCGCCATCTTCTCCGCCTTCAGGCCCGAGATCAATAATCCAGTCGGAACTCTTTATTACTTCCTGGTTGTGTTCAATAAGTATAACGGAATGTCCATGGTCAACAAGTGCATTAATTGATTTAAGAAGTTTGTTGATATCATGAAAATGCAGACCGGTTGTTGGTTCATCAAATATGAATAATATATGTCCTCCAGAGCGTTCCTGGCTAAGAAAATATGCCAGTTTTACTCTCTGGCTTTCGCCGCCTGAAAGAGTACTCGACGACTGTCCCATTTTGATATAACCAAGTCCTACATCTGAAAGTGGTTTCAGCTTCTCAATTATTCTCTTTTCATTTTTCCCGGGATGAGCATTAAAAAAATCAAGCGCTTCGTCAATTGTCAGCTCGAGCATATCGTAAATGTTTTTCCCATAATATCTCACTTCGAGTATATCTCTCCTGAACCTCATTCCTTTGCAGCTTTCGCATGTCAGTTCCACATCGGCCATAAACTGCATCTCAACCCTTATTACCCCTTCGCCCTGGCACTCTTCACACCTTCCTCCTTCAATATTAAATGAAAAATGCGACGCTTTAAAATTGTTCTGAACAGAAGCCTGCAGCTCAGAATAAAGCTTTCGGATTTCATCATATGCTTTAAGATAGGTAACCGGGTTCGACCTGCTAGATCTTCCGATTGGATTCTGATCAATAAGCTCAATGCCTGTTAATACTGACGTGTCGCCTGTGATATCTCCGAATTGGCCGGGTTTCAAATTTGTTCCATTAATCCTGTCCGACAATACCTTAAATAATATATCTGATACCAGGCTTGATTTTCCTGACCCGCTCACTCCTGTAACAGCAGTGATTGTATGAAGAGGAAACTTTACATCAATTCCTTTCAGGTTGTTTTCCCTTGCTCCCCTGATTTCAATATAGCTGTTCCATTTCCTCCTGGATTTTGGAACAGGCACAACAAGCCTTCCGCTGAGATAGCTTGCAGTCAGGGATTTATTCGCTGTCGTAAGGTCGAGACCTCCCTGGTAAACCAGTTCTCCGCCAAGTCTTCCGGCTTCCGGCCCCAGATCAATTATTTCATCGGCAGCCCTGATTATCTCTTCCTCGTGTTCCACAACCAGAACAGAATTTCCAAGGTTACGAAGCTCTTTCAATACCCCGATCAGAAGATTTGTATCTCGTGGGTGAAGCCCGATGCTGGGTTCGTCGAGGATGTACATCGAACCTACCAGATTGCTTCCCAATGAAGTAGAGAGGTTTATTCTCTGTGATTCCCCTCCTGACAGCGACGAAGAAAGCCTGTCGAGAGTAAGATATGGCAGTCCGACTTCAATCAGGAATTTCAGACGAATAGTTATTTCTTTGATAAGCCGTTCAGAAATTTTGGTGTCTGCTTCATTGAGATCCAAAGAAGAAAATACTTCATACAATTTCCCTACAGGGATAGAAACCAGCTCCTGTATAGTTTTTCCGCCAACCTTTACATATCCGGCTTCTTTCCGCAATCTAGATCCCTTGCATTCGGGGCACACAGTTTTACCACGATAACGGCTTAGCAGTACCCTGTACTGTATTTTAAATTTTTTCTCTTCCAGATGCTGAAAGAATCTGTCAATACCATAAAAATATTTATTTCCTTTCCACAAAAGCTCCTTTTGCTCATCAGTCAGCTGATAATATGGTTTGTGTATCGGGAAATCAAATAATCCGGCACTGGTAACAAGTCTCTCTTTCCACTTTTTCATTGTTTCGCCTTTCCAGCAAACAATTGCGTCTTCATAAACCGAGAGGTTCCGGTTGGGAATAACAAGATTTTCATCTATACCTATAATTTTGCTGTATCCCTCACAAACCGGGCAAGCGCCTAGCGGATTATTGAAACTGAATAAATATTCGGTGGGCTCTTCGAAAAGGATTCCATCCTCTTCAAATTTATTTGAGAAGCTTTCCCTTTTTACACTTTTTTCGCCGGGAATGACTACCTGGCAATATCCTTTTCCAATCTGGAACGCTGTTTGAGCCGAATCAGCAGCCCGGCTGAAACTGTCGGCTGCATGATTTATAACCAGCCGGTCGATTACGATGTTTATCTCTTGCCCTGATTTAAAGTCATCTGTGGAAGTTAACTCGTCAATCTTTATAAGTTCACCTTTGGACTCTATTCGGTTAAAGCCTTGTTTTTCAAGAAATGAGAAATATTCTGATACATTTATGTTTTCAGGTATCACTGCTGCTGAAGTAATAATTACATTCGTCCCCTCAGTCAGAGAAGAAAGAAAATCAACTATATCATCAACACTATGCTTCTTGACTTCTTTACCCGATACCGGGGAATAGGTTCTTCCGATCCTTGCAAACAAAAGTCTCAGATAATCATATATTTCTGTGGATGTTCCGACAGTTGAACGCGGATTTCGCGAATTTACTTTCTGTTCAATTGCTATAGCTGGAGGAATACCGCTTATAAAATCAACCTCCGGCTTATTCATTCGTCCAAGGAACTGACGAGCATATGAGGAAAGACTCTCAACATATCTTCTCTGCCCCTCGGCATATATGGTATCAAAGGCCAGAGATGACTTGCCAGAACCTGAAACACCGGTTATAACAACAAGTTTATTCCGTCGAATTATTAGACTGATATTTTTCAGATTATGTACCCTTGCCCCCTTAATTTCAATGCAACCATCCATAGCTTATAGTCTGGGATTTGTGTTAATTTTCTGTTAAAGCCAAAAGTAATGCTTTCAAATCAAAAAAATTGCTTTCTTTGTATTTCGAATAGATACTAACTAAAAACAGACTGCCTATAGAATATCTCTACTCTAGTTAACTTAAAAGAGAGAGTTATGAATAAAACGATTTCTGATTATGAACTGATTCTTCGGTTTATAAAAGGTGAGCAGTTATGTTTTGAAACGCTAATCCATCGCCATAAAAATAAAGTTTTCGCCTATATAAGCCTTTATATACGCGATCAGGCACTTGCCGAAGATATCTTTCAGGATACATTTCTTAAAGTGATTCAATCAGTTAAAGCTGGTAAATATTCCGATAATGGCAAGTTTATTTCCTGGGTGATGCGAATTGCTCATAATCTCATAATTGACCATTTTCGCAGAATCAAGCAAATGAATACCATTTCGAACGACAACTACGAATCTGATATCTTTAATTCAAAATCATTTGCTGAGGACAATGTTGAGGATGATATGATAAAACGCCAGATTCAGAAAGATGTCAGGAATATGATAAGCCATCTGCCTGATGACCAGAGGGAAGTGGTAATCCTCAGACATTATGCGGGCTTAAGCTTCAAGGAAATCGCTGATATTACCGATGTAAGCATAAACACGGCTCTCGGCCGTATGCGATATGCTCTCATTAACATGAGGAGAATAATGGTTGAAAAAAATATCAGCCTGACTCTGAGCTAATGAAGGAACCAATGGCATAGAGGTGCAACTGTTCAATGTACAACTGTGCAACGACAATTAACCCAGTCAGATAAAAGAAATAAAGGGATTGAAATTAAAATTAATAGAAAAACAATAATATATATTCCGGGGCGTTTTTAAATAAAATGAAAACATGAAGCCTATGGGATTAATTTCTACTCCTTTTATCACATTCAGGGATATCAAAGTTAAAGACATTGATCTTTTAGAAGATGCAATGGGATTAAACACTGAATTCAATGATGTGATTACCGTTCTCCGATTCATAAAAATTGTTCCGGAGAGAAGGTTGACAACGAGCCTGATAAAACGAATCAGGAAAGTAGTTTAAAAATTCGTATAAAACACAGGAATATTTCCTGTGTTTTTTTTGCATATTAAAAATTAAAGTAATATCTTTGTGATATTAATATAATATCATATTACATGAAAAAAGAATTTATTGTAAAACCCATCTCGGGTTACTTAGCCGTTCTGATAGCAATACTATTCTTAGGCGGCGCAATTGCCGGATTCGCTTATGAATTAATCTGGCCCGGACTATTTCTTACATTGCTGTTTATATTTACAGTAATTGGTTTCACAGTGGTAAATCCAAACGGATCATGTGTAATGGTTTTATTTGGTGCATACAGGGGGACAATCAGAGATAATGGATTTTTCTGGGTAAATCCCTTTTATACTAAAAGGGTAATTTCTCTACGTGCCAGGAATTTTAACAGTGACCCTATAAAAGTTAATGACAAAATCGGTAACCCTATCAAAATAGGACTTGTACTGGTGTGGAGAGTTTCTGAGACGTATAAAGCAGTTTTTGAGGTGGATGATTATCAGCATTTTGTTTTAGTTCAGAGTGATGCTGCTCTTCGCAAGCTAGCAGGATTATACCCTTATGATGATTTTGAGGACCACGAGGCAGTTATCGCTCTCAGAAGTGGTGGAGAAGAGGTAAACAGTGAGCTTGAGAAAGAGATAAGGGAAAGGTTGCAAATATGTGGTATTGAGGTTATTGAAGCCAGGATCAACTATATCGCATATGCTGAAGAGATTGCAAATGCAATGCTACGCCGGCAACAGGCTTCAGCAGTCGTCTCAGCCCGTTTTAAAATTGTAGAAGGTGCAGTATCAATGGTTGAAATGGCGCTTGAGCAGCTCTCAATCAAAAAGATTGTGGATCTCGATGAAGAGAAAAAGGCTGCTATGGTAAGTAACCTTATGGTAGTTCTATGTGGAGACAAAGATGTAACACCCATTGTAAACACCGGAACTTTGCATTCATAATATGAGTGAGAAAAAGCCATTTGTTCTTAGGATCGATCCCGAGAAGCTGAAAGCTCTCGAGAAATGGGCCGCCGATGAATTTCGCAGCACTAATGGTCAGATTGAATATATTATAGATCAGGCGCTCCGGAAATCAGGCAGATGGAAAACAAATTCTGACAAAACTAAAAATAAGGAATTATGAACGAGAATCAGGTATTAAGATACACTTGCCCAAAATGTGGCAATAAGGAGTATGAAATTGGTGAAATGTGGACAATCGGAAGCATATGGACAAGGATGTTCGAATTCCATAACAGGAGATTCACTTTCGTTTCATGCCAGAATTGCCGATTCACTGAACTGTATAAAGTTTCAAAGCAAAAAATTGCAGATGTAATAAATTTTAAGGCCAGATAAACCTTACAATCACTGATTGATAAAGTAAATGGAATGGCAGGCAGCAATACCTGCCGTTTCTGTTCTAAGGCGGCTTGTGCCAAGATGAACAGGCAAAAAACCTTTTTTGACTGCAGTATCAATTTCCTCCCTGCTGAAATCGCCTTCCGGACCGATAAGAATAATTGAATCAGTTTTTTTTGAATATATATCGGAAATTTTTTTTCGAAAGTTAAAGTCATCACAATGGGCGATCATTTTGGTTCCTTCGAGGTTCTTATTTATAAAATCTTTAAAACTGCTTGTTTCATTCAGAAGAGTTTTTTTTGCTTTGAGCGATTGCTTCATTGCTGAGATTATAATATTATTTACTCTTTCGCTCTTAATTCCCGGTTTTTCAGTGTTTTTGCATATCAGGGGAGTGATTTCATCTATTCCAATTTCTACACTCTTTTCAACGAACCATTCAAATCGTTCCGGATTCTTTAACGGTGAGATAGCAATATGAAGTCTGTAATTTCTTTTTTCAAAATCCTTTATTTCCCTTGTTATTTCAATAATGCACTTATTTTGATCTGGTTCCGAAATAAATCCTTCGAAAAGATTCCCTTTGCCATCAATTAACTTTACACATGATCCTTTTACCATCCTCAGAACCCTGATCAAATGCTTTGACTCTTTTTCGTCCAGAGTATAAGAAATGCCATTTATATCAGGCGCGTAAAATATCTGCATGTATATGATTTTGTACAAAAATAGACAATTTGATTTAACCTTTCTGTGCCTTAGTGAAAACCTTTGCGTTCCTTTGAGGTTAATTTTTTACCACAAAGACCACGAAGTACAACACAAAGTCGCACAAAGTAATAAGATAGTATTTGGATATGAAAATAGGTCTTCTCTCTGATACGCATGGGTGGATTCATCCGCGGCTTTTTGAGCATTTTGCCGGTTGCGATGAAATATGGCATGCCGGAGATATCGGGAATATCGAAACAGCTGATACACTTGCAGGTTTCAGACCTTTTAAAGCCGTTTATGGGAATGTCGATAACAGCCTTGTCAGATCAGTTTATAAGGAGAATCTGATATTTACAGTTGAAGAAATCAGGGTTTGGATCACTCATGTAGGAGGAACCCCCGGACATTATGACCGCAGAGTTTTAACTTCCATAAAGGATATTCATCCCGATCTGTTCATCTGTGGACATTCTCATATAGCTAAAGTCATGTATGACAAAAAAGCCGGATTTTTATATGTGAATCCAGGGGCAGCCGGGTACAACGGCTTTCATAAATATATGACAGCTGTCAGGTTTCAGATTGACGGGAAAAGTATTCACGATCTTGAAATGATCGAACTGGGAGAAAGGGGGAAAGTTACGCTATAGGATCGTTTTCATTTCACTGATTATCTTCGGCCTTGTTTTCCGACATTCTCTGAAGAAATTTACCAAGCCGGTCCTCAACAGCCATCATATATGTATAAGAAACCTTTGTTGAAGATTCCGGATCTTTCCGGTCATTGATTTTTGCTTTGGCAATAATTGTATTGTAATTGTTGTTTCCCGATTGTGTCATCATTACCCCTTTGAAATAGGAGAAGTAGTACCAGGTTGATGCATCCGCCTTAAGGTAAATATCGATCATATCTCCTGATCTTCTTCGCTGGATCTCCACAAATCCGTCAACATAAACATTTATCGGTTGTGGACCAATAAACCCTATCCCGATTTTCCCACTCGACCTGAATGAGGATGTCGGTTCATTCCAGAATAGTTTTACCTCGTTAAGCAGGAGTTTATAGGTAAATTCTTTCGGCATGTTTTTTGAAGTGCCGAACAGGTCCATTTCCTCTTTAAGTTTAGAAGCAGCATTTACTCCCATAAGATCCTTCATGCCTTTGTTATTCAGATCGGTATTCAGATTAACCGGCTTGAGGGAAGGCATAAATCTGAACTCATCGGCCATAACTCTGAGCGCTTCATCTGAAAAATGGAAATTAAGACCCAGGATGGCTTCAATATTCACTTTACCTGAATCAATATCATGAATTACTTTTCCTGCTCCGGTTAACTTCACAAGATCAAGTTTTGCACCGAAATCAATATTACCTTCACCCGACAATACGCAGAAGTTTTTGTCAAATGCGATCATATTTCCCGGAAGTGAATGGTCTATGAGTTTTTCTTTGGAAGTGATTAAATATCTTCCTTTAGCTTTTTCCCAGTAAAGCCAGCCGCTGGAATTAACAAGGGCAATATCGGTCCATGATTTTTGAGCCGAAAGAAAAGCCGGATATATATGAATTGAATCAGTATTCAGGAAAGAGCCTGAAAATACCAGATTATCATTTATGTCCCTTGGTTTGTCACTGACAGGGATCATAACATTTTTTGGATCGATCGGTGATTTGAATTTAATGGAATAACTTTCTAGAGTCTTGCAGTTGTGCAATACACCGGCAGCTCCTGTAAACAACAGATTTTCAGCCCTGGCTGAAAGAGCAACGTCACCAATGAAAGAAAATGCAGGATTCAAAAGAAATTTCTGAGAAGCGGGGATATAACCCCTGGCATATGTTGTTGACGTGTCGACTTCCAGCACTGGGAAATTAATGTGCTGGATATCATTATCTTCACCAATATAGTCATAAGTTGCACTTCCGGAATATCTTTTGGTTGATTCAATATCAATTTTGGCCGAATGTAATATATGCACGTGATTCACGGCAATTATAGCATTATTGAGCTGTTCTATCTTTGCTCTCCTGTTAATGATTATTTTCCCTTTATCAGGCTGGATAAGTGCGTCTGCAATATGAATGTAATTTATATTTTCCGCTTCAATATATTCCTGATCGAGATGATAACTTCCTTTCCATGATGAGAAAGCGACTGTATCAGATTTATTATTTGTTGCAAAGAAAGTCGGCTTGTCGAGTCTGGCGAAGTCAAGCTTGAGAAGCTTGTCTGTAGCCAATAAGGATGTATTCGACTTTCCCTTTTGTTCCATACTAAGCACGCGGTTATCCATATTGTATGCAAAATCAGTCATTGTACAGATGTATTGAATTTCAGGAAACTTAACAACCGACGAATCAGTGTTAAGTCTGAAATGTGCCATTTTCAGACCAAAATTGATTTCCGTATTGGCATTTTCAGCAATGAATGAGTATCCGTCGGTGGAGAGAGATTTCAGCGTATAATCAGCTGTATCGGCTTTAATGGCGTTTGAAGAAAAGCTGAATAGATTTGAAGTTATCCTGGAATCAGTCAGATTAATAATCCCTTTCCCCTTAAGTTTTCCAGGAAACAGACTTAGACTGCCATCGAGTGTGGTTCCGTTTTCAAACATATTAAATGCTTTGCCGGCAGCATTTCTCGCAACCCATTCATCTTTTTTAGTAAACCATTTTATTGCAACATCCTGGCTCTTAAGAATAGGGAATATACCGGTTGAATCTTTCACAGTATTAAAGGTGGTGGCTTGCGTTATCATTGAATCGGGGAATAACCTGAATTCATCTGATAAAGTTGTTGATGTAAGATGCTTAACAGAACCGCTTCCTATCAGGCCCTTGTTGCTCATATTCAGAGAATTATATAATGTACCCCTACCATCATAGACTTTAACTCCTTCTGTTGGAACAGTCATATTAAAACCTAATGAGTTATTTTCCTGTATAACAAGATATTGCTTCATTGGTTCGAGAATATTGCCTCCTACAAATTCTCCTGACAGATTCATATCCTGGTTGGTGTAGTGATCAATGTTTTCATAAGTGAAAGGATCTATCTTGAAATAGAAATCCTTTTGTTTATAAACTCCTTCGAGGCCAGGAATTTTATCATAGAAAATATAAGAATAGGTAGTAGCAATGATAATAGGATATTGCTTCAGGTCTTTTAATCCCGATTTGTTATCCGGCTTATCGATATAAAGTTGTCCGGTTCCCAGCTGGATCAGATTTTCTACATTCTGTACAATAGGGTTGCCAAGCTTATCCTTCTTATCACTTTCGACGGATATCTTTATTGAATCTATTTTTTGCAGCCTGATTTTAAAAGTGTCATAGCTAAAGGAGAATTTGTGGCCGAAAACGGTAAACAAACCCGCCTCAACCACTCCGTCAAAACTAATATCTCTGTTCTTCCCGATTGTAAGTTGTCTATTATAAGGATAAAATGCGATCTTACGGGAATCACTCAGAAGAACACCTGTAACTCCAAAAACTGTCAGCCCGTATTTTTTCAGGTCAAGGATGGCATTATCAACGGGTGATTTCGTCTCACTGAGGATATTAATGATATCATAATCCTTCTTTTTTGCATAAGAATCGAGGAAGTCTTTTGTTTTCTTCTTAATAGTGATCTCATTATTTGTCCTGTCGTAGTATATAAAGCCCTTGCTGGCCATATCAATACACAATCCTGTAACAGCCTCTATCGGTTTATCGAGCCATTTGGCAAATTCCTCCACCGGGAAAGTTTCTGAATAGAACCATTCCGCGAATTTTGTCAGACGGTTCAGGGGATGGTAATTATCAAGCCCCATTAGTTGTAAGAAATAGTCAGAATTGAAGAAGGAAGCTGATTCAAATTGGGCCTTTCCAAGTGAAGCTCCCCTGGCGTGAGACATAATTATTTTCGATTCATTCATGTTCCACGACAAATATTCAAAATACATGTCAAGGCTGTGATAGGAATCGAAATACGGACTTTTTGAGACAGGATTGCTGGTACGGAAGAGATTTACCTGCCGTGTTGCCGTAAAGTATGAAAAGCCCAGGTTTGAATGGTAGATCGAATCTTTACCAAGATATAGAGATATAGCAGTTTCCTGGCTTGTTAAACCGCTTTTGGAGAAGAGAAACTCTTTTGAACGGATCCTGAGATAAAGAGTGTCATTTCTGAGAAGAGTGATTTTAGCCGGGACTGCATTTTTCCCCGTTCCCTTAATAAAGGCTCCTTCAAATTTTAATCCTCCTTCATAATTAACGCCCTTGTAAATATCTTTGATTTTAAATTCTTTGACATAAGTTTCGAAACGGGGAAAGTCAGCTTTATTCTTATCGGTAAAACTTATTGCCTGATCACTAAGTAATCCTGCAACTGGTTCTTTAAAATAGGTGGTATGTGTCAGTCTCGCAGAATCGACTGTAAAACTGCTTTTTAACATGTTAATTGAATAATCTGACAGTTCAGCAAATACTTCTTTGCCGGAAAATCCGGCTTTTTCCCAGGTAACAACACCTTTGGTGCCTCTGAATTGCTGTAACTCAGGATAATAATTTCCAGTCGCATTGTAAAGTTCTGTACTGTCTTTTTGAGCATAGCAGGTCAATGTAGCATTTGATATGGGGACATAAACAGTGGTATCAAATAAAAATTTAAGAGAATTTTTCTTTACTTTCCATTTAACATTTCCCGATTCTGAAAGCACATTCTCTTTGACCAGCAGACCGCTGTTCCTCAAATATTTATCGATATTGTCATTTGTAAACGTCTGAGAGGATGCTATTTCGTTTAGTCCTTTGAGCCAGTTTGAAATAAAATCGTTGTCGCGTTTGTACGTGATAACATAATTGAGAGTCACCAGAAAATCATTAAAGTGCGGAACAGTTCTCATTTGTCGTGATGAGAGCTGTCCGGCAATATTTATTATCTTATCCATTATCTGAGTACTAAAAGCAGCGCTGTCCCACCTGGAAAGAAATGAATTAAGGTTTGTTGTTTGATCGGAATTAAGATTTGGTCCCATAAAAGCAGTCAGTTCCGTTCTGAATTTTGAACGATCTCCCGAGAATGCCGATTTAGCCTGGGAATGCAGTATCCCGGTATATGCAAACAGAAATAATTGAATCAGTATTACCAGCTTTTTAGACATAGATCTAATCTTTATGTTTTTTACACCACAACTCTTTACCCCCAACCCCCAAATGGGGGGCTATATGCTTTTTAATGATTCTAAACCCTCCAAATGGGGGCTAATTTATTTTAATTATTCTTTACCCCCCAATTGGGGGGCAAGGGGGGTTAAATTGCTTCCACTATTGCCGTGAAATCCTCTTTTTTAAGTGCAGCTCCTCCTATGAGGCCGCCATCCACATCCGGTTTAGAGAAAATTTCTTTTGCGTTCGATGGCTTACAACTTCCCCCATAAAGAATAGGCAACTTCTTAGCACAATCATTGCCATATTTCTCTTTAACCAGATCGCGGATATATTTATGCATCTCCTGAGCCTGGTCAGGTGTTGCAGTCAACCCTGTACCTATTGCCCATACAGGTTCGTAAGCAATAACTATCATATCTATCTGTTCCGTGGTAAGGTTGAATAGTCCTTCTTCGAGTTGTCTTCTGACAATAAGGAAATGTTGTGCTGCTTCCCTTTCTTTCAATATTTCACCGCAGCAGAAAATTACCTTTAATCCGCTGTTAAGTGCAAGTAATGTCTTCTTATTCAGAAGTTTATCATCTTCATGATAATAGGTTCGTCTTTCTGAATGCCCTATTATGACATATTGAGCTCCGGTACTTTTAATCATCCAGGCAGAAACCTCACCGGTAAATGCTCCGGAGGACTCCGAAGCACAGTTTTGTGCTCCAAGAGCAACTTTCCCGTGTTTAAGGATTTCAGCAACGCCAGCCAGATGTATAAAAGGAGGGCAAAGGATTACAAGCGCTTTTTCCGAAGGTGTTTCCTTAAAATACTTCTCAATAGAACCCGCGAACTTCATTCCTTCTGCAAGATCCATATTCATTTTCCAGTTACCTGCAACAATCTTTTTTCTCATATAAATCAAAATTTAAAATGTGTCAAAGTTTTTATCTGTCTTTTTCTTTTTAATTGGATATTCCTTACAATATTTTCAGGTATCGTCTTGTCAGTTACTTCTTAATAATAATTCCCTTTGTGTTTAAATGAATTTGGTTTTATCTCAAAGGTATACAAAGGTAAATACTAAGGTTCACAATCGAATTCAAACAATACCTAATTTATTTTACCGCTCATCCCCGGAAAGCTTATTCTGTCTTCCGAACCATTCCTCCTCCGGAACATTTGCCCATGACCATTTTCCAAAGATGGCACCGTCTTTAAGCAGAATGTATCCCGGATTTGCTCTTATCATAGTTTTTAATGTTGTCTCATCGGCAGTACAGAATGTCAGACCGTTCTCATAGCTTTTTACTTCCTCTGTTCCCGAAGAGGTAACGATAAAAAAGTTGATTCCAATTTTCCTGCAATAATTGCCCAGATGAAATCCATCAGACAATTGTTTTTTTCCGGCTTCACCCAGTTTTTTGGAGATCATTAAAACAGTGTAACCATTGTATTTTAAAATTTCCTGAGTAAGATCCTGCCCACCAGGTAAAGTAATTGCAAAATCGTGGATAGGGGGCTTATATCCTCTTTTTACAAGAACCGATTTCTGATCAACAAATTTCCAGGTCGAATCGTTGGCCGGATAGTTGTTGAGATTGAATTCTTTATTGACGCCGTTTTTTTCATATATAAAAGTTGTCCGGTACTCATCAGCCGGAACACCCTCCGGGATAACCATTTTTTCAGCAATTTTGACTCCAGTTTTGTATGGTAGAAAATCGATAACCGGCAAATATCTCAGGTTTACGAGTGAAAATGCTACGAACAGAACTATTGCAATGGCGATTATGATCCATTCTGTAGTTTTATTGAAGAGACTACTTATTTGATCTCTGCCGGATAAGATGAAAATCAATAAGAGAACTAAAAATATGTTCTTCCCGAATGTCTGCCAGTTTGTAAGATGGATAGCATCGCCAAAGCATCCGCAATCTGATACAGGGTTTGTGAGTGCCAGGACAAAGGTGAGAGGAGTAAAGACGGCGAGAAGAATTGTGACTCCGACGATACCTGTTTTCTTCCTTAAGCCTGTAAGCAGAGAAAAGCCTGAAAAGAATTCTGCAGTACACATAAAAATCGCCAGCCCCAGGCTCAGGGAGTTAAGAAATCCGAGGTTAAATGCATGAAAATAATCATGAATTTTGTATGCAAAACCAAGTGGGTCAATAGCTTTTACTACCCCTGAAAAAACAAAAACAAGGCCAGTAATTACACTGGTTGCAGTCCTTAATATCTTCATCTCAGATCAGCTTTCTTTCATTGATGATCTTAATTATAAGGTTGAAAATTGCAGCGGGAGGAAGCATTGTTCCATTCCCATCACTGCAGTTGGCAACCACAAGACGCTCATCCAATTCTGAAACTCTCATGTAAACATCCCTTACTTTTTTCTGAAATGCCAAGCTGTCTTCATGTATATCCCTGGTGCCATTCAGATAATCTCTGTCATCCCCGGTCCTGGCTTTTGTTAAATTATTTTCTGTAAAAAGAAAGGGGACATCGAGAAAAATGTTAAGATCGGGTTTCGGAATTGCGAAATGGTCAAACTCGAGAGCTAATATCCAGTGCATGAGCTTCTCCCTGCTTGAACCATCTCTTAATTTGGCGCATTGATAGGCTATATTTGAATAAGTATACCTGTCGAGAAGTACGATTTTCCCCTCTGATAGCCAATTGCTTATTATGGTTGAAGCATCTTTTCTGTCACCCGCATAAAGCATAGACACCAGGTATGGATCGACATCGTTAAGAGAACCGAATTCACCTCTCAGGAACCTTGTAATAAGTTCACCGAAGTAGGGAGCATCAGTCCTTGGAAAATGCATGTATTCACAATTGTAGCCTATTCGCGATAAATAATCTCTCAATAACCTGGTCTGGGTGGATTTGCCGGCTCCGTCAACGCCTTCGATAACAAAAAGTTTCATCCTTTTAGTTGAATTCATCTGGTACAAATGTAATAACCGTGAGGCAAAGATGAAAATGAATCCGAACTTTAATGTGGCGATACTACCATATCTCCTTTATTAGTTTTTATGAACCCGTCACCTGACCCCTTCCCTTCCGTCTAAGGTAATGGGTGTAACTAATTATATGTCTGTGACTTCACATTTCACTTAATGTTTAAGTGAAGGGCAGTGAAGGATAAAGAAAAAGCTGACGATAATACCCTTAAGTACAGTGACAGATAATGATTTAAAATCTGCTCAAAAATAAATTAATTCAGATTATTCTAAATAATCGTTAATTTCGTCTATTCTTAATAACATGCTTCTCGAAAAACCACGATATATTAATACTGGAGGAAAACTGCTTGATCTGAATATTCCCAGGGTAATGGGAATATTAAATATAACCCCCGACTCTTTCTTTAAGGGAAGCCGTTACCGAACAGACAAAGAGATACTTAAAGCTGCGACTCAAATGCTTGAAGATGGCGCGGACATACTTGATATTGGAGGATACTCATCTCGTCCGGGGGCAGAAGATATTTCAGTTAAAGAGGAGGGAGACAGGGTTTTGAAAGCCATAAAGCTTGTACGCAAAAATCTTCCAGATGCAATTATATCAGTCGATACTTTCAGGGCTGATATCGCAAGTGAGGCAATTATTGAATTCGGAGCCAACATGATTAATGATATCTCGGGTGGCGATGGCGACAATAATATGTTTTCAGTTGTTTCGAAGCTGAATGTGCCTTATATTATTATGCACATGAAAGGGACTCCGCGGACGATGCAGCATCATCCTTCTTATGATGATATTGTTGCAGATATCCTGAAATGGTTCGGAGAAAGGATTTTCAAATTAAAATCAGCAGGAGTGAAGGATATTATTATCGATCCCGGATTCGGATTTGGAAAAACAATAGATCATAATTTTGAATTGCTCAGGCGATTGGGCGATTTTTCAATTGCCGGCCTGCCGGTTCTTGTCGGGATCTCGCGAAAATCGATGATCTGGAAAACACTTGATATTTCTGCAGATGATGCTCTTAACGGAACTACTGCACTGAATGCAATAGCACTCCTTCACGGGGCTGATATTCTGCGGGTTCACGATGTCAGGGAAGCAGTGCAGACAGTACGGTTAATCAGCAAATTAAGATAAAAGATAAAAGTAAAAAGACAAAAGTGACTTTGAGAAATTCCCTTTACCATAAAGATTGCCGCGCCCTTCTGCGTCGGGCTCGCAATTGACAATGCAAGTAATAAAGTTCTGATTTAAATGAGAGATGGAAAACCCAAGACAACTGACAAACCAACAACCAGTAACCAGTAACCAGTAACCTGTAACCAATAACCAACCAAATGCCATTTCACATAACCATACTTGATATAATCGATATAGTTCTTGTAGCAACTGTATTATTCCAGTTATACAGGCTCATAAGGGGAACTGCAGCTTTGAGCATATTTCTAGGAATATTTTTTATTTATATCTTCTGGCTTATCGTGAAAGCGCTTAATATGGAATTAATAAGTGCATTGCTTGGTCAGGTGATAGGGGTAGGTGTCATAGCTCTTATTATTGTTTTTCAACAGGAGGTCAGGAGGTTTTTACTTGTTCTGGGAAACAAGTATATTACAAGAAGCAGGTTTTCATTAAGCAGGATTTTCTCCCTGGTTAAAGATGAGTCGGGAAGCCCCAGGGAAGTTGAAGAAATTGTTAAAGCAAGTGAGAGACTCTCCTCGAAAAAAACTGGAGCTCTTATAGTTATTGGCAGGAAGAGCAGTCTTGATCTCTTCTCTGAAGGTGGTGAAATACTTAAAGCTCAGATCAGCGCAGAGTTACTGGAAACAATTTTTTTTAAAAACACTCCTTTGCATGATGGAGCCGTTCTTATTGAAGGTGGATTGATACTTGCTGCACGATGTCCGCTGCCGAGCACCGATCAGGTCACATTGCCTCCACGGTACGGTATGCGCCACCGGGCAGCAATCGGTATGTCGGAACACTCAGATGCTCTTATAGTTGTAATATCGGAAGAATCTGGTTATATTTCTGTCGCAGATAGGGGTGAGATAAGGGAAAACATAACTCCTAATGAGCTGAGGAATATCCTGCTGATGGAAAAGGTGTGGTAGATACTCGGTGCCCGGTACTCGGTACTGGGTCCTGGGTAATTTCTTAGCATGATCCGATTATTCATAACCAAGCACCAAGCACCCAGCACCTTAAAAATAATTCCTATTGTTTGATGGTTATAATATTAAAATGTAAATTTGGTATAAAATGATGTCTGTCTAAAAAATTAAAGCCATGAGGTCTAAATTTCTGAGACTTAATACCCACGATTTTGTCAAAGGTTTGATAGTAGTCATATTTTGCACTTTTATAACTGGATTTTATCAGCTAATTGCCAATAGAGGTGTAATAAACTGCATAACAATAAAGCCGGTGGTCATTGCAGCAATAGGTTCCGGAGTATCTTATCTTACCAAGAATCTTCTGACCAACTCAAAGGGGCAGTTTATGAAGAGTGAGAGATAGAAGGCCACACCTGCTTCAGTCCCCCGCTCCTTCTAATGTTTACCTCAACCTCTCTGGGGAGAGGCCTTAAAAACTAAATCTTATCAGCGTTTCCGCATCCTTAACGTATATGCTGTTGCCGGATATTACCGGGTAGGCATAGATTGGTGTGTCGGATACTTTATATTTTACCACTTCCGAATACGCTTTTCCATCGGGCTTGAGAACTATAAGGTTATCGGTGCTTGTTAAACCGATAATTACAGAACCGCAGTCGACAATCGTTGAGAAATCACTGGTAACTGCATTGTCAATCCATGCTGTTTGTCCGGTGGCTGCATTTATGCAATAAATTCTTTTCTGATCGGTAAAGCCATAAAGGAATCCGTCTTTAAGGATCGGAGTGTTCCATTTTGCTCCTACTTCAGTGTTGCTCCAGATTTCTTTCGCTGTATATTCATTACCGGATTTCTCAACTTTAATTGCTTTCATCCCTGTGCCCTGGCCTGTCAGATATATTGTTTGTCCGTCTATGTAAGGGCTGACACAGTTATAGTAACGTTGTTGATCAGTTTCAGCAATCTGCCAGAGCATTTTACCATCAGCAAGGCCGAGTGCCATAATATTTTTTTCAGTGATCACAATCAGGAGTTTTTTCCCGTCTATATTCATAACCGATGGAGAAGAGTATGAAGGTCCCTCACCTGACCATTTCCATTTTTCAGCGCCTGTATTCAGATCACAGGCAACCACCTGGCCATCATCTTTTTTACCGATATGAATTATACACATGCCATCGGCGATAAGAGGAGATGCTCCGGTAAAGAAAGCTGGAAAAGCATTTGCCGGATTGTCTTTCCTCCACAATAGTTTTCCTGTTTCAGCATCAAGGCATGATAGTATGCCCGAAGCTCCGAATGTCACAATTTTCCCGTTTGAAACTGAGGGTGTCCCTCTTGGCCCGGGATGCTGTGATGCTGATGGCCCGGTAACAGCAATTGCCGGATAAGGGGTTTTCCATAGTTCTTTACCGGTTGAAGCATCAAGGCAAAGAACCACCTCCTGGTCTCCCTGCCTTGTATTCAGATATATTTTATTTCCAACCATTACAGGTGTGGCATCACCGGAACCGACAGAGACTTTCCATTGCTGTTTAAGTTCAGCGGGCCAGGTAGCAGGCGCTTTAAATCCGGTTACTTTACTGTCGCGGTTTATTCCGCGCCATTGTGGCCAGTCCTGAGAAAAGGAGATTGTTGAACTTAAGATAAAGAGTGCAACCAGAACACTGATTACCAGGGTAACTTTTTTCATGGTTTTGTATTTTAAATCGTTTTGTGTGCTTTTTGTAAATTTAAATTTTAATAAAATGAAATCCAATAATTGTTTTTCAAATAATCGGTAAAAGATAATAATTGTACAATTTTAAATTTGATGGACCTCTCAGTCTCAATGCCAAAAATTCACGGTATCTTCCGGAAGTGAAAAATAGAAGGCAGCGCCTTTATCAACTTCCGCTTCAGCCCAGGTTCTTCCGTTATGTCGTGAAATTATTCTCCTGACGTTTGACAGACCGATGCCATTTCCCTCAAATTCGTCAGCGGAGTGCAATCGCTGGAAAACTCCAAATAGTTTGTCGGCATAATTCATATCGAAACCTACACCATTGTCGCGTATGCAGAAAATAAATTCTTTTTTTTCTTTCTTGTAATCAATACTGATGACTGCTGTTTCTCTTGTTCGAGTATATTTTATTGCATTGTCAAGAAGATTAATCCAGACCATACGTAACAGATTATAATCGCCGCTAACTTCAGGCATCGGAGAAATTTTAAAATCCACTTTGCGATTTTCGAGCTGAGGACTAAGTTCAGAAAGTGCCTCATCCAGAACCTGGTTCATCTTCAGGGTCGATTTTTTTAATTCAACACGATTTGTTCTGGAAAGGTTAAGAAGATCGTCGATCAACCTGTTCATCTTTTTTGCAGCATCGGTAATAGTGTCGAGGTAACTTCTGGCTTTCTCAGGAAGTTTATCGTAAAATTCTTCCCTGAGTATCTCTGAAAATCCTAAAATGTGCCTCAGTGGTGCCCGAAGATCGTGTGATACAGAGTGAGAAAAGGCTTCCAGTTCTCTGTTCACTGTTTCAAGTTGAGCTGTCCTATCGTGTATTTTGCTTTCAAGATCATCATTTAGTTTACGAATTTCCTTTTCAGCAAGCTTTCTTGCCTCGATCTGTGTTTTTAATTCGAAATTCAGATGGCTTCTTTCATATGAATAAATAATAGATTTAAGAAGTTTATCTGAGTCCACCTGCCCTTTTATTATGTAATCCTGGGCCCCGTTGTTAACTGCTTTTATACCGACCTCAGTATCATTTAATCCAGTGAGTATTATTATAGTAGCAAGATCAGGAAAAAGAGCTTTAAATTTAATAAGGGTTTCAAGACCGCTGCTGTCAGGCAATCCAAGATCGAGAAGTATAATATCAAATTTATTTTCAGGGATTTTACTCTCTGATTCTTTAAGACTTGAAGCCAGGCCGATAGTAAATCTGATTAAATGCTGTTCACCCAGGAGTTCCCTTATCAGCCGCTCGTCTCCTTCGTTATCTTCTACCAGTAATAAGTTGAAATCATTCTTCATTAATTTATATTTATAAAATGTCTTAATGAGCTAAAATATACATGATTACCATGATTTATGCCGGTAATTTTACTGTTTTCAGCCAGAAATTCTGAATTGTGCCAAAGACTTCAATAAATTCATAAATATCGAGAGGTTTTGTTACATAACAATTTGCATTAAGTTCATAAGATCTTTCAATGTCTTTTTCTGAACGGGATATTGAAAGTATTACAACCGGGATTTTTTTCAGGGATTCATCAGATTTTATTTCTGAAAGGACCTGGTGTCCGTTGATTTTTGGTAGATTGAGGTCCAGAAGAATCAGATCAGGCCTGGGAGAGGAGTGGTATATGCCATTATTATGAAGAAAATCAAGCGCCTGCAAGCCATCTTCCACATGATACAGATTATGTTTAACATGGTTTTCAGTCAGTGCTTCACGGGCGAGCCTCGCATCACCGGGATTGTCTTCAACAAGCAGAATATCAAACAAATATGTACCTGATGATTCTGGAGTCATAATTTATTCATTTTTACCATTTGGCAGTTTCACAATAGTGAGCCAGAAGTCCTCAATAGATCTGACAACTTTCATAAACTGATCAAGATCCAGTGGTTTTGTCACATAACAGTTTGCATGAAGGTTATAGGTTTTAAGGATGTCCTCTTCCGCTTTTGATATGGTCAGAATAACCACGGGGATCCGTTTAAGGTTATCATCATTTTTAATTTCGGCAAGTACCTCACGGCCATCTTTTTTGGGAAGATTGAGGTCGAGGATCACAAGATCTGGACGCGGCATTTTTGAGTATTTGCCTGTTTTATAAAGAAAGTTCATAGCTTCGACACCATCTTCAGCTATATAAAGATTATTTTTCAACTTACTTTCTTTCAGCGCCTCTTTAGCAAGCCTGGAATCACCGGGATTATCTTCAACAAGAAGGATCTCGATGGGATGTAATGACGATTCATTTGTTTCCATTTTAGATTATTTAAAGTTTAATGTAAAAATGAATGTTGTTCCTTTACCCGGTTCCGATTCGAACCATATTTTCCCTCCATGTCTCTCAATAGTTCTCTTGCATATTGCCAGACCGATTCCTGTACCTGGATACTCGATTTTGTTATGAAGCCTCTGGAATATGGTAAATACCCGGTCTGTATAAATTTTAT
Organism: Bacteroidales bacterium; assembly: GCA_003157015.1. Classification (GTDB taxonomy): domain Bacteria; phylum Bacteroidota; class Bacteroidia; order Bacteroidales; family VadinHA17; genus LD21. Next base: position 33,496 of record PMIJ01000053.1, on the reverse strand, counting down.
CTATTCCGATACCGTTATCGGATATTGAGATCTGAACTTTGTCATCAACAGTTTTTGAGGAAATACTTATTCTTGGCGGAACAGTTCCCCTGAATTTAATTGCATTGTCCAGCAGATTCTGAAAAACTCTTACGAGTTGTACCTCATCTCCATAAACAAACGGAAGATCTTCGTTTACAATCAGTGCGCCGGTTTCCTGGATCTTTTTCTGGAGATTGTTTATTGCATGGCCAAGGACAGTTGAGAGATCAACCTTCACAAACGGCTTTCCTCTTGTAGTAACCCTTGAATAATCGAGCAAATCATTAATAAGATGTTGCATTCTGTTAGCACCATCGACAGCAAAGAAGATAAAATCCTTGGCATCCTGATCAAGCAAATCCTTATATCTTCTTTCAAGTAACTGCGTATAACTCGATACCATGCGCAAAGGCTCCTGCAGATCATGAGATGCAACATATGCGAATTGTTCAAGTTCCTGATTTGACCTCTTTAGATCGATAATGGCATTGTCGAGCTCACTGGTGCGTTCATTAACCAATTCCTCAAGATGGTCACGATGATTTTTTAATTCTTCTTCAGCCAGCCTTCGCTCAGTGACATCCATCGAAACACCTATAACACCAATGACCTCACCCGTTTCGTTCAGATATGGGATCTTAGATGTACTTACCCATCTGTCGCCCCAGGGTTCGTCAATGTTTATCTTTGACTGGTGGCTCCGAATAACTTGCAGGTCGTCTTCGTAATAGGCTTGTGCCTGTTCTTTTGGGTACAAGTCATTGAGACTAAGACCTTCCAGCTGTTTTTTCGACATTTTGTGTGCATCACATATATATTTATTAACCCGAATATACCGGTTGTTCGTATCCTTGTAGAAAACTAACCCGGGAATGCTGTCGATGATATTTTCCAGCTCGTTTGATAACATCTGGAGCTGTTCAGATTTTCTGAGGGATTCTATTTCTGCCAATTTGCGTTCGTTAATGTCCTGGAACATTCCGCCGATCTTTACAATCTCATCATTTTCCCGATATGCCTTTCCGACAATCCTTACCCATTTTACGTTTTTCCTGGCAGTGAGCAATTGCAATTCTATATTGAATGGTTCTCCTTCATTTATTGTATTCTTCATAGCCTCAGAGATCACTGGCACGGCCTCAGGCACAAAGAAATTTATCCCATCCCGGAGAGTTGGATGGTAATCAGGGTCAACTTCATGGATCTGTTTAACCAGATCGGACCAATACATTTCGTTTTTCTTCAGGTCGAGTTCCCATCCTCCAACTCTTGCTATTGAACTGGTTTCATCCAGTTTTTTCGTACTTATCTGAAGTTCTTTTGTTCTTTCATCAACTTTTTGTTCTAATTCTTTACTGAAATTTTTAAGTTGTTCTTCCGCTTTTTTTATTTCCTCAAAATCCGTATTTGAACCGAACCATTTAACAATACTTCCATCAGAGTCTCGCATTGGAACTGCCCGTGTTTTAAACCAATGATAGATACCATCGTTTCTCCTGATCCGGAATTCCATATCAAAACTTTCTCCTGTTTTGACTTTTTCCATCCATTCAGCAACAGTTTTATCTCTGTCTTCAGGGTGAAGTTGTTCAAGCCAGCGATAACCCAATTGTTCTTCTTCAGGTACTCCGGTGTAATCAACCCACTGTTTGCTTAAATAGTCGCATGGTCCATCGACTCTGCAGGTCCAGAAAAGTTGTGGTAAAGATTCAATAAGCTCTCTGAATCGTTTTTCATTATCTTTTATCACTTCTTCAGTCTTCTTGCGCTCGGTTATATCAATGCAGACACCGATCCATTCCATGATTTCACCATTTTTATCAAATACCGGCGATCCTTTTGCAAGTAAGTCTCGAAAAACCCCGTCATGCCTTTTTACCCTGTATTCAGTTTCGTAGGATGATCTTGTTGACACGGCATTATTCCATATCTCAATTGTTTTTGCAATATCATCCGGGTGCAGAGCAGAAGCCCATCCGGAACCCTTTACCTGATCATAATTCAGTCCGGTAAATTTCCTGAAATAGGGAATATCTTCAACAACTTCACCATTTGGATTAGTCACCCAGGCTATCTGACCGGTCAGCTCAATGTATGATCTATGGCGATTCTCACTTTCCCTGAGTATCTGGTTAACAGGCTGCTTGCGTAATGACTTTTCCTGTTTTACCTTTTTTCCCATTTTATTATTATTTAAATACTATCTATTTGGTATCTTCCTATGAGGCTGAATCTCAATTGTGTAAGATACAAGTTTTACCCATATGCAGATGTAGGGAAAATGATGATTGTTTTGTAAGTGTTTAACTTACATTCTATATTTCTTCAAATTGAAATTATTATTCCGGATAAAAGACCTAACTTGCTTTAACCTTTATATGATCATGTTTTCAGCGAATAATCAGGTAATTTTTAAGATAACCCGCTATGAATCCTTCAGCCAAAAAGAAAATCAGGTTGAAAACCGAATCGGAAATGAAGGAACAAAAAAAGAAAAGCTCCTTAGGAAAAAAATCTATTAAAAATTTCCCTGAGATAAATAATATATTTTTCGAAAACAGTCTGGATGCAATGATGATTGGATCGCAGGATGGACGGATCTATGGAGCAAATCCTGCAGCGTGTAAGATGCTAGGCAGGAGTGAAAAAGAGATTTGCAGACTTGGAAGACAAGGAATAGTCGAGCAAAATCCAAATTTGACTGAGGCTGTCAGGAAACGTCGAGAATCAGGTAATTTTTATGGAGAGCTGACATTAATTAAAAAAGATGGAACGTTTTTCCCTGCTGAAGTATTTTCATCAGTTTTCACAAATTCTGATGGAAGGGAATTCACGACACTGATTACAAGGGATATAACTGAGCGTAAAAAGAATGAGCAGGCTTTTATGGAATCGGAGTTATCTGAAAAACAGGCCAACGACTGGCACCAGAATATATTTGAAGGATCTTTGGATGCAATTTTTATTTCTGATGAGGAATCCGTTTTAATAGCAGTCAACAATGCCGCAAGTGACCTGACAGGATATTCTAAAGAAGAGCTTCTTAAAATGAGAATCCCTGACCTTCATGATGAACTGGATCTGGAGGCATACAGAAAATATCACAAAAAAATCTTTAAAGGGGAAAAAATTCTGAGCGAGGCAAAGATATTGCGAAGAGACGGAGTTAAAGTTGATATAGAATTTAATAACAGCCTCATTTCAATTTCAGGAAAATTATACATGCACACAACTGCCCGCAATCTGACTGAACGTAAAAAATCGGAGAGAGAATTGTTCGAATTTGGGGAAAGATACCAGCTTCTTATGGAAAACTCTGGACTAGGGATTGGTTATTATAGCATAGATGGTAAGATTCTGATGTTTAATCAGCAAGCCATTAATAACCTTGGCGGAAAAACCGGGGATTATATTGGTAAGAACTTAACCGAAGTATTTGGGAAAGAAACCGGGCAGGTTTATATCGATAGATTTATACTTGCTGCAGCATCAGAAAAACCATTGAAGGTTGAGGATCATGTCGATCTTGATGGCAAACCCGGATGGTATATGTCGACCATTACCCGTATTCTTGATCAGAATGGAAAGGTTGATGGAATACAGGTAATCGCAGACAATATTACAGAAAGAAAAATCACTGAAGATAGAATTAAAACATCGGAAGCGGAATATCGGAGACTATTCGATAATTCAATTATGGGGATATCCCAAACACGACCCGGTGGCACTTTTATAAGAATAAACAAAGCTTATGCTGAATTGTACGGTTATCCCGATACTTCCACAATGATGAAGGAGATGTCTTCCAGTGCAAAACTTTTTTCAAATCCTGATGACAGAAAAAGGGTAATTGAAATTCTCGATAAAAATGGCTACATGCCTCCAACCGAATTGGAATTAAACAAACGAAATGGCGAGAAATTCTGGGCCCTTGTTTCGGCAAAACGAGTAAAGAATGATGCTGGAAAATTGCTATTCATTCAGGCCGAACATATAGATATTACTGAGCAGAAACTTATGGAGGAGGAGCTTCGAAAGTCAAAAAAATTGCTTGAGAGGCTGAATCAACATCTGGTGGAAGTAAGGGAGAACGAAAGACATCAAATTGCTTTGAATCTTCATGACGATCTTGGTCAGAAACTTACTGCCATAAATCTTGATATTGCCTGGTTGAAAAGCAGAATTGGAGTTCAGTCGAAGAGCGTTCGGGAAAAATTTGAAGAGATGAGTAGTATGATAAAAGAAACAGTTGAGAGTATCAGGGAGACATCTTCATTACTAAGACCGGCAATTTTATTTGACCTGGGTATTGTTGCAGCTACCAAATCGCAGCTTGGCAGTTTTGAAAAGCAAACAGGTATAAAATGTCATTTTTATTTTGAACCTGAAGAATTTGATCTTGAGGACCGTCTCGCTTTAATACTTTACAGGATACTTCAGGAATCATTAACAAATATAGCAAGACACTCAGGCGCATCAGCAACTGAAATTGAGCTATATATCGGTAGGAATAAAATTGAGATGATTATCACAGATAACGGAACAGGAATTGAAAATGACAAAGTTAACTCATTGAGATCGATGGGAATAGCAGGTATGAAAGAACGGGTTAAATCGGTCCATGGCAAAATTACTTTCATCGGAGAACGCGGATCAGGAACCAGGGTAAAGGTTATTATTCCAATAGTAAAAGAAAATTGCGATGATTAAAGTGCTTATTACAGACGATCACCCTGTTGTGAGGCGTGGAATCCGTCAGATCCTTGAAGATGATGAACGAATTGGCCTGGTGCATGAAGCTTGTGATAGTAAGGAAATATTTGATAAGTTGAATATGCAGATTTATGATGTCATTCTTCTTGATATTTCTCTTCCTGGCAGAAGCGGACTTGACCTGATAGGGCAGATCAAAAAAATCCAACCCTCTGCTGCCATCCTTATACTCAGTATCCATTCAGAGGAGATGTATGCAATTAAAGCTCTGAAGGCGGGAGCGGCTGGTTATCTTACCAAGACAAGTGCTCCTGAAGAACTTATTTCAGCGATCAATAAAGTTTCAAAGGGAGAAAGATATATTTCAGTTTCATTGGCGGATTCACTGGCAGAAAGCCTTATTTCAGATACTAAAATGCCTCTTCATCAGTTACTTTCGTCAAGAGAACTTGAAGTACTGCAATTACTTGCTGAAGGCAAAAAAGTTGTTCAGATTGCTTCTGAACTATCTCTTAGTCCAAAAACAATCGGCACATACAGGGAGAGGCTTTTGGAAAAACTGAAGCTTCATACAACAGCTGAACTCATCCGGTATGCTATAATGGAAGGGATTGGGGGGCAGAAATGAAGCTGGTTTCTTTTTTACCTTATTCTTTTAACGGTACGATGGTACGGCGGTATGGCGGTATGACGGTATATCGGTGCAGAGGTTCTAAGGTTCAGCGATACAAGGTTTTAATGCTATATATGTGTTATTTTTTGAAAACATGACTGAATACTTTTGAATTTATTCAATAAACTTTTATTTTTGAGTTAAGACCATACGTGTGGAATCGTATGGTGATAATTTCATATTAAATTTAAAATCGCTGCATTATGGGAAATTTTCAAAAACTAAGGGTCTGGCAACTTGCTAAAAATCTTGCCGTCAAAATCTACAAACTAACCAAATCTCAGAATTATTCTAAGGACTTTGGATTAAAGGACCAAATTCAAAGGGCTGCTGTCAGTNNGTGAAGGAGATGAATTGGGTTCAAACAGACAATCTGTTAGACATTTTAATATTGCAAAAGGCTCTGTAGCTGAATTACAAACTCTATTAATTATCTCTCATGAGATAAATTACATTGATCTGGAGACAAGAAATTCTCTTGAAAATGAATGCAATATAATTTCCATTATGTTGAATAAATTAATAAAAGCAAGAAACTCATAATTCCCGATAGCATACCATTCTACCCTTATACCGTCGTACCATTGTACCATTATACCATCGAACCGTAGTACCGTAGTACCGTAGTACCGTAGTACCGTAGTACCGTCTTTGTAGTCCAAACCCCTACATAAAAATCAGTTTTTCACCTATAAGTACATACACTTTAAATAGTTAACTTTATCAAATTGTGATAGGTTCTGGAATATTTATTAATTAAGCTAAAACTAAATATTTACTAAGGTTCTTTTAAAAGTGTAAAACAAAAACTTATTAAGGCATTAAATTCAAGAATCTTAAAAAGTCGAGCGCAGAATTTTAGGTATGGGCGAAAGTATTATTAACCCTGATATTAAAAAGACCTTTCCATGGAAACTGGCAGTGATATTCCTTTTGTTTTCAGCTGCAATAATTCTGGTGGGAATTTATTATTATGAATTCCAAAAAAACAAGATTTTCACTGAACAGGAAAATAACCTTTCAGCTATAGCAGCATTGAAGATAAACCAGATTCTCAGCTGGCGTAATGAACGGATTGAAGATGCCACGGTTATCAGTCATGACAAGCCATTAATCAGGAGTATTGAACATTTTTTTAACGCCGGGAATAAGGACGGTAAATCAGAACTATTTGAATGGATGATTTCAGCCAGAAATGAGTACGATTTCACTAATGTGCTAATTGCCGATACTTCATTTAAGGTCAGATTATCTGTTGATCCACCAGACTCTCTCATCGGTGATTCCATCAAAAAGGAAATGAAGGCATGCATTGGCTATCATAATATAATTATGACAGATCTTCACCGGTCAAAAGAAGTTCCCTATATTCATATTGATATTCTCATTCCTCTTTTTAATTCTGTCGGCAAAAACCAGCTACCGGTTGCAAATATTATACTCAGGATTGACCCAAAAAAGGTTCTGTTTCCTCTTCTTCAATCGTGGCCTACTCCAAGTAAAAGCTCAGAAACACTCCTTCTCCGAAAGGAGAGGGATAGTGTTTTGTATCTAAATGACCTGCGTTATTCTGAAAATACAGCTCTGAAACTTAAACTGCCTATGAGCAATATGACCCTGCTTGCAGCTAAGGCAGCAAACGGACTGGAGGGTGTGGCCGAAGGGATGGATTACAGAAATAAACCGGTTGTAGGATCATTGCATAAAATTGCGGGGACTAACTGGTTTATGGTGGCCAAAATTGACAAGGAAGAACTTTTATTACCGCTAAAGAAATATGTATTGCTAATCATTATCGTAGTGGTTCTTCTATTACTGATAACCGCCTCAATATTCGGTTTCTTTATATGGGACCAGAGATTAAAGATGTACCGACTTCAGCTTAAAGACGAAATAGCTATACATGAATCTGAGGAGAGATTCACCACAGCATTCAGAATGAGCCCCGTTTCAGTCACAATTTCTTCGTTAATTGATAACAGGTTTATTGATGTCAATAATACTTTCCTTACCGATATGGAATATATGAGGGAAGAAGTTATTGGAAGGACGCCAAAGGAACTGAATATCTGGGCCGATGAAAATGAACGGCTATGGATCATAAATGAGATTGGAGAAAAAGGCAGGATTTTCGGCAAAGTCATTAGTTACCGGTCAAAAACAGGTAAAATAATCTATGGACTTTCATCCATGTCGGTTGTTAAGGTAAATGGGAAGCCATGTAATTTGTCAACAGTTGTTAATATTACTGAAAGTAAAAAAGCAGAGATAAAGCTTCTTGAGAGTGAAGAACTTTTCAGAAAGTTGTTCAAAAACATGCTGAACGGATTTGCTTACTGCAAAATGATTAATGAAGACGGACAGCCGCTTGATTTCTTATATATTAATGTGAATGAAGCTTTTGCAACCCTTACCGGGTTAATAGATGTTATGGGGAAAAAAGCTTCAGAAGCTATACCTGGTATTCAGGAGGCTGATCCGGAACTGCTTGAAAGGTATAATAGAGTATCTTCAACCGGCATGCCAGAAGTGTTTGAGACCTATGTTGAATCTCTTAAAATGTGGTTCGCAATATCAGTTTATAGTCCTCAAAAAGGATATTTCGTAGCTGTATTTGATGTAATCACGGCAAGAAAACTGGCAGGGGAGAAATTACAGGAGAGCAGGGCAACATTGCAGAGCATTATTGATAATTCGAATTCACTGATTTACCTTGTAGATACCGATGGTCGGTTTGTTATGGTGAATCAGCCTCTGCAAAAGCTTCTATCGAAATCTGGAGAAGAATTGATCGGACATACGCGGGATGCTTTTTTACCACATGAAATCACCGATATACACAGAAAGAATGATGCGGAAGTTATAACATCAGGCAAAACTCAAGTCTTCGAGGAAGAGAATATTGAGCCTGACGGGAAGCACCATTATCTGACCACTAAATTCCCGCTCTATAATAATGAGAATAATATTTATGCTGTCGGAGGATTATCTACTGATATTACAGAACGGAAGAAAATAGAAAATGAGTTAAAGGAAAGCGAAGATAAATTCCGTAAAGCATTTTTAACTAATCCCGATCCTGTTACCATTACGCGTCTTGATAACGGAACTTACGTTTCCGTAAACGATGGTTTTATAGATACCTTTGAATATTCTGAAGAAGAGGTAATAGGAAAAACTCCTTTTGATATATCTATTTGGCATAACGTTGATGAAAGGAAACTTTTTATAAACGGTTTGAAGGCTGAAGGTAAGGTTAGAAATTTTGAAACCAAATTTTATACAAAAAGCAGAAGATTAATAGACTGTCTGATATCTGCAACAACTATTAGCCTTGAAGGTGTTGATCATGTTCTCAGTAATACCAGAGATATTACTTACCGGAAAAATGCAGAATTAGCATTACTCGATAGCGAGAAACGTTTCAGAAGTCTTTATGAAAATGCAACTATAGGGATTTACCGTACTACCCTCGACGGCAAAATATTGATGGCTAACCCTGCACTGGTGAAGATGCTTGGGTTCAGCTCTTTTGAAGATCTTGCTCACAGAAATCTTGAAGAGGAAGGATATGAACCCGATTACCCCAGAACAAAATTCCTGGAAACTCTGGAGAAGGAAGGTAAGATCATCGGATTGGAGTCTGCATGGCATCAGAAGGATGGAAATACTCTCTACATAAGAGAAAGTGCAAGCGTTATAAGAGATGCAGATGGAAAGATACTATATTATGACGGGAATGTTGAGGATATTACTTACCGGAAGCAGGCTGAGCAAGCATTGCGCGAAAGTGAGGACAAATTTAAATACGTATTTGACCATTCCTTAATTGCGAAGTCAATAACTCTTCCATCAGGTGAGATCAACGTTAACAGGGCGTTTTGTGAAATGCTCGGGTACCAACCCGAAGAACTTAAAAGAATAAATTGGGCAGATATTTCTCATCCTGATGATATCGAACTGACTAATGATTCCCTTAAATTAATTCTTTCAGGTAAAAAGGATACGGCACGCTTCACCAAGAGATATATCCATAAGAATGGCTCTGTTATTTGGGCAGATATAGGCACAACACTGCGCCGTGATGATAACAATAACCCCCAGTATTTTATGACTTCGGTGAACGACATTACTGAACGTAAGGCAGCAGAAGAAGCATTGCGCGAAAGCGAAGAACGATTCTCCAAGTCTTTCCGAACATCGCCCATTTCCTTTATCATAGCTAATATAGAAGATGGCAGAATCATAGAGATCAACGATGCTTTCACCAGTATTTCAGGATTCACCCGTGAAGAGGCACTAGGCAACACCACGCTAAATATGAAAATATGGGTTCATGAAGAGGATAGAAAGCATATAATTGATTCTCTTGCCAAAGGAAAGGCCATCTTGCACAAGGAGACTATGTTGCGCTCAAAGGAAGGGAAGGTCGCAATAGTCTTGTTGAGTGCACAGGTAATTAAACTTGCCAATAGAAATTGCATTATTTCGAGTATCGAAGACATTACCAAGCGCAAGGAGGTGGAGGATGAGTTGCGTATTCAGAGTGAGATAATGAGTCATATGGCTGAAGCTGTTTATCTGGTCAGGATAGAGGATTCAGTCATTGTTTATGCAAATTCAAGATTCGAAGAACTGTTTGGATATGGATCCGGGGAGATGACTGGCAAACCCGTTTCAATCGTAAATGCGCCTACTGAGAAAAGTCCCGAAGAGACGGCTACAGAAATTATTGGTGAACTTGAGAAAAATAGTTTCTGGACGGGTGAGGTACTGAATATAAAAAAGGATGGAACAGTTTTTTGGAGCCATGCAAATGTTGCCATTTTTGACCACTCAAAATTTGGGAAAGTTCTTGTGTCAGTCCAGCAGGATATTACAGATCGTAAAAATGCAGAATCACAGATAAAGAAGCTGAATGAGGAACTCGAGGGAAGGGTGATCCAGAGAACAGAACTGCTTGAAGCTGCAAACAAAGAGCTTGAAGCATTCAGTTACTCGGTTTCACACGATCTCAGGGCTCCGCTTCGTTCAGTTCATGGATTTACAAAGATCCTGCTCGAAGACTACGAACCAATACTTGACGATGAGGGCAAGAGAATCTGTAAAATTATATCCTCAAGCGCAACTCAGATGGGAGAGCTGATTGATGATCTTCTGAGCTTTTCGAGAATCGGAAGAACCAACATGAATCCCTCGATGCTCGACATGAGAACCATCGCTAAGTCAGCATATGAAGAAATAAGCTCCGGTGATCAAAAATTGAGAACAATCCTGAAATTAGGAAAACTCCATAAGGTATTTGGCGACGCCAACCTGTTGAGGATAGTCTGGAATAATTTGATTTCAAATGCAATTAAATACTCGTCAAAAGAAAAGATTTCCGAAATAGAAATAAAATCACAGATAAAATATGGAAGGATAACATATTCTATAAAAGATAATGGCGTCGGATTTGATATGCAGTATGCACATAAACTATTTGGTGTTTTCCAGCGACTTCACAGTGAAGCTGAATTTGAAGGAAACGGAGTCGGGCTGGCCATTGTGCAGCGAATTATCCTTAAGCATGGAGGTAAGGTTTGGGCGGAAGGTGAAGTTGGAAAGGGAGCGACGTTCTATTTCTCTCTACCCATACAGGATATAAATAAAAAGACACACGACACACGAATCACGACTCACGGTTAATGCTTTCCGTGTGTCCTGAGTCTAGCGTCGTGCGTCATTAATTAGATCATTGAGAAATTGGGAAAAGGAAATCATTTAACTAATAGAAATAAATCATGGAAGATTTTAATGCAGTTGAAATTCTGATAGTGGAGGATAATCCGCGTGATGCTGAACTTACACTACGTGCTTTGAAAAAGAATAATCTTGCAAATAATATTTTAGTTGCCCAGGATGGAGCTGAAGCGCTTGATTTCTTCTTTTGCAGGGGAAAATTTGCAAAAAGAAGTTTTACCAATCCTCCGAAGGTGGTTCTTCTTGATCTTAAACTCCCCAAAGTAAGCGGACTTGAAGTTCTTAAAATTGTTAAAGAGGATAAACGTACTTCTCATATTCCCATAGTTGTTGTCACCTCTTCCAAACAGGAACCTGATATGAAAGAGGCTTATGCTCTGGGTGTTAACAGCTATGTTGTTAAGCCTGTTGATTTCGACCAGTTCATAAACGCGATGAGCAGTCTGGGATTATACTGGTTGCTTGTGAATGAACCTTTGAAATAAAGTGAAACGGGTTGAAAGAGTTGAAGTTGTTCCAATGGTTGAAAAGTTGAAATATATGGGTAACAAATCGTAACCGATTCCTATTAATCTAAATAAACTATTTAGAATGGCTGGTAAACTGAAAATATTGTTTGTGGAAGATGTTTTAACTGATGCTGAATTAATATGGCGGGAGATTGAGAGCAATAAAATCTCTTTTTCAAAACTGCTTGTCGATAACAAAGAGGATTATAAGGAAAGCCTGATCACGTTTGAACCCGATTTAATTATATCTGATTATACTCTTCCGCGTTTTAACGGAATGGATGCCCTTCATATTCGAAACGATAAGACACCGTTTATCCCGTTTATCCTTATTACCGGGTCAATAAATGAGGAAGTCGCGGTAGATTGCATGAAAGCCGGAGCCGATGATTATATTTTGAAAGACAAGCTTTCGCGTCTTGGACCTGCAATTTTAAATTCAATAAAGAAATCAAAGTTAGCAAGAGAAAAGAGAGAGGCCGAATTGTATCTGCATAGAAGCGAATTGCGACTACAGAAAGCTCAGTCTATTGCCCACATCGGCAACTGGGAACTTGATCTCTCGACGAAAACAATGTGGGGATCTGACGAAGCAATTAGAATATATGGCCTTGATCAGGATACTCATGAAATTCCTTATGAAATTGCAAAAAATATTCCATTTCCAATTTATAGGCCTATCCTTGATGAGGCTCTGGACCGGCTCTTGAAATATAATGAGCCCTACGATTTGGAGTTTAAGATAAAGCGACTGAACGATGGAGCCATACGAATAGTGTATTCAAGAGCTGAACTTGTGATGGAACAGGAGGGAGAGCAGGTGAAAGTTGTTGGGGTAATTCAGGATGTCACCGATCGTAAGCAGGCAGAAGAGGCATTGAAACAGAGTGAACTGAGATTTCAGCAAATTTCCGAGCATTCAGGGAATTGGATATGGGAAGTAGATAAAAATGGCTTATATACTTTTTCAAGCCCTATTGTGAAGAAAATGCTGGGATATGAACCATGGGAAATTATTGGCAAAAAATATTTCTACGACCTCTTTATTGAGCAGGAAAGAGAAGAACTAAAAAAGGCAGCGCTTAATGTATTTGCAAGAAAAGAGAGCTTCGAAAACTTCATTAATAGCAATATACATAAAGATGGGAGAGAGGTTATTCTTTCAACAAGTGCGATCCCCATGCTGGACAGTAACGGGAGTTTAATCGGATATCGTGGAGTAGACACGGACATTACAGAAAGAAAAAAAGCAGAAGAGGCTGTCAACCAGGAGCGCAGAATGCTTCGTACACTTATTGATAACCTGCCTGATCCGATCTATGTCCAGGATAAGGAATGCAGAAAAGTTATTGCCAATAAAGCCGATGTGGAGAATATCGGATGTGCAAATGAAGCAGAAGTTCTCGGGAAGACAGATATTGAATTGTTTCCCGGCAAGATTGGAGAACGTGGTTATAAGGATGATAAAAAAATTATAATCACCGGGAAGCCTATTTTTGACCTCGAAGAGGAATTTATAAATGCAAATGGGAAACATCGATGGTTGCAGACTACAAAGATTCCCCTGTATGATAAGGATGGAAATATTACAGGGCTCGTCGGTATAGGCCACGATATAACTGAAAGAAAACATATTGTTGAAGAATTGATCGTGGCAAAAGAAAAAGCTGAAGAGGGCGACAAGCTTAAAACGGCATTCTTGCATAATATTTCACATGAAATCAGGACCCCAATGAATGCAATTGTCGGATTCTCAGCACTTCTCGGAGAACCTGATATTGATGAAAAGACACGTAAATCATACATTGAAGTAATTATGCAAAGCAGTAATCATTTGCTTTCAATAATTACCGATATTGTTGATATATCAAACATAGAGGCAAATCTCATAAAAACGTATAAAAATGAGATGAGTGTAAATGCGGCGGTTAAATCGCTTTGCAATCAGTACATGCCAAAAGCAGTCGAAAAGAATATTAACATGGCTTATGAGAACGGCTTATCCGAATCCGACGCACTGATTTTAACTGACAGGACAAAATTCAACCAGATACTTTCAAATCTGATAAGCAATGCTGTAAAGTTCACTGAAAAGGGGAATGTGAAAATCAGTTACAGGCTTAAAGACAATTTTTTGGAATTCAGTGTTTCGGATTCGGGGATCGGTATTTCACCGGAACACCATTCAAGAATATTTGACAGGTTTTATCAGGTACAGAACGCCATGGAAAAACTCTACGAAGGAACAGGTCTTGGGTTGGCAATCTCAAAAGCCTACGTGGAACATCTTGGGGGGAAAATCTGGCTTACATCCGAGCCCGGAAAAGGGACAACATTCTTCTTTACTATACCTTATGAAAAACAGGTTTCTGTCATCGTATCACAATCAGAGATGAAGGCAGCGGAAACATTTGTATTTCCCGTGAAGAAAGTCATACTGGTAGCCGAGGACGTTGAAAGCAATTTTAAACTTATCAGATATTTTCTGTCAGGATCCAATGCCGAAGTGCTGCATGCATACAATGGAAAGGAAGCTGTTGAGAAATGCTTTTCTGCCGGCAATATTGATCTGATTTTAATGGATATAAAAATGCCCGTTATGGATGGCTACACTGCAGTAAAACTCATACGCGAGAAAAACGCTGAAGTTCCCATTATTGCCCAGACAGCTTATGCTGATGACAGGGAAAAGGCAATGGAGTGCGGGTGCTCGGGTTTCATTTCAAAGCCTTTTGACAGAAAAAGTCTTTTTAAAGTGTTGTCCGAATTTATCTGAGTTGCAATAATCGGGTACCTTAAATAATCTTGTTTTTTTATTAATTTTAGTGCTGGAGAAAATTCCTTCATCATGAGAAAAATAATTGTAGTTATTATGATACTGATAAGTTTATTTGGCTTGACAGGAAACAAAAGCTCTCCGGATCCTTCATCATGGAGCGAAAAGGAGATTAAAAATTGGTTTGCCAAAAAAGAATGGTGTAGCGGATGGACGATAACTCCTGACGCTTCCATAAATAAAAGAGAGTTTGCTATTTCTTATTTTAAGAATAAGGATCGCTGGGATAAAGCATTCAATTTCTTAAAAAACACTGATTTTTCAAAATCAGAGTTAAAACGATATGATATTGATGATGATAAGCTTTTTGCAACATTTAGTGAATATATGAGCAAAAATGAAACAACAACACAGTTCGAGGCTCACAGGAGGTATATTGATATACAGTATGTGATTAGCGGAAAAGAGATAATAAATATTGCTCCCCTGAAATCAGTTAATAACGTTCTGGTGCCTTATGAAGCAACAAAGGATATTGAATTTGTGACAGTCAGCAAATCAAGAGACATAAAAGCAACTCCTATAAACTTCTTTATCTTTTTCCCCGATGATGCCCATCGGCCCGGATTAAAAGACGGAGTGAATTCACCGGTACGAAAAGTTGTGATCAAGCTAAAAGTTGATTAACTGTAAAGATAGTAAAGGGTCAAAAACAAAGAGCACAAAGATTAAAACCAGATGATTTTAACTTTGTACTCTTTGGATAAACTTAACGAACTTTGTGATTAAATAAGATAGAGATCTACCTTGAATTAAAATAGATATTTATCGCTATATAATCCACTATATTCTCTGCAAAATACATGTCGTGAAGAGAAGTTACAAGTGTTTTTAACTGTGTTAGTGCCGGACTGATCAATGTGCTTAGTTTTTCAGTCGTTCCGTCATCAAAAGTAAGCAGTATATCCCTGTGATCGAAAATAGTTCCGGTAGAATCTGCGCTGTCGGTAATTTTTGCGCCACCTGTTTTCTGAAGAATACCGTTCTGGAAAACCTGTATTGAATCGATCCCAAATCCTCTCTTTATTTCAACATTTCCAATTGTTAAATCATACTGTCTTTCATGTTTGCGAAAGCCGGTTCCCATATATAGAGTTGACTCCTGAAGAAGCGGGTTATTATTTTGAAGAAGAGCAAATGACGATTTGGAAGTATCACCGGTTTGCCATGTAGTCAGAATGCTATATCCTCCTGTAAAAGTATATTGAGAAGAATTTGTTTGATCACTAAATGAGTTTGACGATTCTGTAATATCAAAACTTCCTAAATCTGCCCCGCTCAGAGTAAGTCCTGCTGTTAGCCTGTAATCGAGATTGTTTCCAGAATTATAGTAAAGATGATAATCAGAAGCAGTAATTGTAAAATCATTTTTCAGAACCGAATCTGATTTAACAAAACTGTGAAGGTAACCCGGATTGAAGATCAGTTTCTGAGGTAAGTTCACTATCATCTGATTGCTTGTTCCCGTCTTTTTAAATAGTCTGAAGGGATAATAGAAATTATGGTGAAGAGGAATAGTATCAAGCTGATAGTCATAGATTCCTGCAATAAGAGCCAGTGTGATGCTGTCTTTAAAAGTGGTTCCCGGCGCTATAACTTTTGCTGTCGGACCGGCATTTAAAGAAAGAACCTGGTAGCCTTTAGTTTCTGATATTTTACTCACTGCAGCATTAATCGCGGCAGTATTTTGCGCAATTGACTGTTTTAGTCCCTGCGACATAGTTTGTGTCTGATTGTCAACTTTGGAACAGCTCCATCCGAGTAGCCCAATTCCCATAGCAATTAATAAAATGTTCCTTTTCATAACTTTAAGTATTAATTAGACTTTTCCCCTATTCATTAAAAATGGCTACAAAAAATGTACCATACCTGTGCAAAAAACAAATTAATCAAGCTGAAGTTCAACTTCCCTTTTTGAGTTGAACTTTGCCAGGTAGAAATAAAACGGAACTGTTTGAGAAATGGTATGTGAATTTTAAATTTTAATTGACTTTTAATGTAAAAATGTCACATTGCCAATTTTATTAAAATATGTACCGTCGGCATACCGTCCGACCACTTTATAGACATAAACTCCCTGAAGAGCCAGTTTTACATTTTCAAAATATCCGTCCCATCCTTTGTGAAGCTGGGAACTTTCATAAATCAGAACTCCCCAGCGGTTAAATATTTGAAGTTTATATTCAATTACATTTGTGAAAAATGGTCTGAAAGTATTATCATCTAATTCATTCTCATTCCAGTATCCTCCAGTCGGACCCGAACCATTCCACTTAAAAACGTTTGGGAATCTTATTTCTCCTGTCTTATAGTCGACGACAATGGCCGACTGGTATGTCGATGAATCAGTACATCCGTCTTTTGAAGTTACGGTAAGCGTAACTCTATAGGTTCCTTCAGATTCATATTTATGCCAGGGGCTCTGCTCGGAAGAGGTGCTCCCGTCACCGAAATTCCAGAGCCATGAGACTCCGTCGAATGAAAAATTTGTAAATACCACAACCTGGGAATTATTTAGTACATCAGTTGGATATACACTGAAAACTGCTGCTGGTTTTTGATAAACTGTTATCAATCTGTTTAGAGAAGATTTTCCTGCAATATTCGTTACTGTAAGTTTTACAATATAATTTCCAGGCATATTATAAGTATGTGATGGATTTTGTTCCGATGAAAATGTCTGATCTCCAAAATCCCATAAATATGATTCCGCGTTAGTACTGAAATTTCTGAACTGTATAAGAAGAGGAGTGCATCCGACAGTATCAGGTTCAAAAGCGGCGACAGGTTGGGGCGGCATAATGACCTGTATATGAATCGTATCAGTTGCTTTGCATCCGAATCTATCAGGCAATGTCTGATATGAGATTATATGTGTTCCTAATCCTGCAGAATCGGGATTGAATACATTTCCGTTTATTCCATCGCCTGACCATACACCCCCTGCCGGAGCGGCGTTAAGCGAAACCGGCAGATGATTAATATAAAGTGTACCTACGGGAGCAATATTTACTGCCGGAGACGGAACTACAGTAATTGTTATCTGATCAGAAGCGCTGCACCCATTGGAGTCCGTTATGTTATACCTTATAATATGATCTCCAACTCCTGCAGCGCCTGGATCAAATGTATTACCCGATACCCCATCTCCTGACCACGATCCTCCGGAATCGTGAGCCTTCAGCGTGACCGGACTGCCTTCTACGCAGAGAGTGTCAACAGGTGTAATTGTCGCATCAGGATAAGGTACAATCAGAATTATGGCTGTTGTTACTACCGGAGGATGGTCACCATTTACAGGATCTACAGGAGGTCCCGGAATATTCGGATCGTCGTATGGATTGCAATAGTTCCAGTTTCGAAGGGTAACCTGAAAATACTGTCCCATAAGTTTATCATTGGCTACATTAATCATATCCGAAAATACTCCTGAACCTGTCACAGGTCCGGGCAGAGTAATAATCGGACCTGAAAAAGGAAATGAGGCTGGTGTCCCGTTTATAGTTACCGGAATACCTGTCATAGTTATGTCTGTTCCATAAATCCATTGAACCCACCGGGTAAAAAGATTAGGTACATCCTGTTCCTGGGGAGGCACACAGTTAAACTGTGTCAGATCCTGAAACCTGACGTTGGCTCCGTTGCCAAAACAAATTGGATAAACGGTCGGATTGATATGCAGATGACCACCATTATGGTTATCATTATCCCAAACAGTGACTATCTGTTCCTGTGTTGATGAAGAACAAAATACACCGTTGACTACCAGTGTGGCTCTTGGTCTGTAATTGCATTTATCGCCTGTAGAAACATAGACGTGAGTTGCGACAGTTTGAAACGCCCCGGCCCCAATGTTCACGGCATTTTCAATATCAGTTGCACCATCGTCCCAGTCATAGCTTATCTGGACACTGGTCCCTGCATTATTAACTCCTGTATAACTTACTCTCCAGTTAACAGAGAGCGGAGAACATAACCTATTGGGGACAATACTGTTAGCTTTGGACAAAATACTGCAATCCTGCCCATGAAGATTTAATGAGACAATCATTAGAAATAATGAAATAAAAAAAATTCTCATTCTTATTCTTATCAGGATAATAATGAATTCTATTCAATCCATTAGCCCATCGCTTTCATAACATTATACGATTATCCCCTGTTTAATGTTGCATATTTATATGTATCTTCCTGAAAACAGGGGGAAAAATTCATAGATTTGACATAAAAAATTCAAAGACCTTTTATATAATTCGTTATTAGATGAGACAAGTATTATTTTCAATTCTATTTTTACTGATTTCAGCAAATATTAAAGCCAGCTTTCCCAATAAACTTATTACTGACAAATCTGAATCATTCCTAAAGGATTCGGTTACTTCCCTGGCTCTTGTCCATGAGAGTTATAAGCTTTCCGGAAAGAATCTTATGGCGCTTTCTGAAAAAATTCTCTATAAAAAGACCCCCCAGGGGGACATGTATATGTACCTGCTGCGGCCTCTTGAAAAATCGAATAAGCCATTGGCTGCCATTGTATATTTTACCGGTGGAGGCTGGGTAGGCGGGGATGTCGAAGGACAGATTCCGAATGCCGCATGGTTTAGGGATAAGGGAATTATTGGAATTGACGCTGATTACCGTGTAAAATCGCGTCATGGTACCACTCCGTTGGAATGTATCGAGGATGCAAAATCAGCTATCAGGTATGTAAGGTCACATGCCCATGAACTTGGCATTGATCCCGACCGGATAATCGCGGCAGGTGGTTCGGCAGGAGGACATCTTGCTGCTTGTACCTTCCTTGACGGGGGCGATGCTCCGGAAGAAGATCTGAATATCAGTTCCAAACCTGACGCGCTGGTTCTTCATAATCCGGTTCTTGGTGAAGGTTTTGGAGGTGAGTTTTTTACAGTTCATCCCGAATTTTCACCAATATTGCATGTAAAGAAAGGGTGGCCGCCAACAATCTTATCTAACGGGACAAAAGATAATACAACCCCATTTTCAGCGGCTGAAAAATTCACCCGCCTGATGAAAGAAGCAGGGAACATGTGTGAGCTCATACCTGTAAAAAATGCTGACCATTCATGTGACTGGCCGGTCAGCAATCCAAATTTTTTACCCACACTTCTAAGAATGACTGATTTTCTAAGAGAACAAAAATTTATCAAATAAGTCAAAGAGTTACAGAATTGACCTCCTGTTGGGCTATGGTTTATTTTGCATATCCGATCTTCATGTCATAGTCCCATTTATCGAAATAAAGATTTCCGCCTTTCCATTCAACTTCGCCTCTCTGAAAATCGTTTGGCTCACTTCTCATATAATGCTTCTCAGGATGCAGAGGCCCGCTAACTCCCTCATTTAGAATTAACCTGTAGGAATCAACTCCTGAAAGATAAAAATATTTGAGTAACGGGTTCTCTGAATTCTGGAGATCATAGGAAACATCGACCGGTATCCAGCCGGTACCTTCAAAATAAACCTCACTCCAGTCATGCAGATTTTCGTTATCAGGAGGCATCATCCAGCCGCTTTGCCATCTTACAGGAATACCCTTGTATCGCAGCATAGACATGAACAAGAAAGTCTGCATGCCACAATCGCCTCGTTTATACTGAATTACATACTCAGGTATATTTGGAATGATAGAATATTCCAAAGCTCCGGCCCAGGGTATATTATCTTTGAACCATAAATATATTTTCCTTACAATAGATGCAGGATCAATGTCGTTGCCTGTAATACTGTCAGCAAGTTGTTTAACCTTGTCGGTAAAACAAATATGAGGAAGCTGCTCAGAGGTATACTTCAGATAATTGGTCGATGTTTTGTCATACGGCAGTATTCTAATGTCAGGCATGTTATAATGCTGAGCCTCCGACGTATAGTCGAATGAAATCTGAAAAACAGTTGGTGTCCCCTTTTTTGAGATAGCTTCCATATAAATAGTACTATGGGTAGCCGTGTCGGGTGCGATCAGAAATTCCGGAACGGAAGTAGAAATAAGTTTTATCTCTTTCTGCCTTGGAAGTCCCTCTTTTGGCCAGGGCAGCCAGCACCTGATCTTTTCACCTTCCGGAACGACATCGGGATGAACAGTTATGGTATAAGATATATTCATTTTTACAGGAACAACAGGCCTGTTCTGACTGTCAGAAGATTTTAATACCTCCCCGGTATGATTCAGCCGGAAGATCATTGCGGGATCCTTCCAGGTTTCACTTTGGCTCTTCTCTTTCTGTTCATGGAACTTTTTTATCAGCATGAGATTTGAAGCAGCTCTTTTGAAATATTTTTTTTCACCGTCTATGATCCGGAATTCCAGCCAACCCTCTTTTTCCCATGCAGATTTTTCAAAGGATGAAACTGGTCCATTTAGCTTTTCAATCTGTTTAACTACCTGGTCCTCAGTTAAAGAAAAGTCAATGTTGATTCTCTGAGCAATCTGTTTCATTGAATCAGCAGTGTGAACTACTTTCTTGTTTTCACCTTTGATTTTATTTAAGGAATCGCTAATCTGGATTACAGTGCTTAAATTCCCAAAATCAAAGTTCTCCTGAAGATCCTCTAAGACCTGGCTAAAATCAGACGAAGTCCTACATCCCAATAACATAAAGAAAAGTGCCGGTACAAGTAATTTTATGTTTTTCATGTAAGTAATTTTTTTTAGATCAAAGTTAATTAAAACTTTGGATGAAAAAGGCTCTTTTTTCTGTGGTACTCTGTGATCCCGATAGCTATTGGGACTCAGTGGTTCCCTGGGTAATAAAAAGCAAAGATCTTACACAGAGAGACACGGAGTAACAAAACCTATCCGATGTATTTGAAGAGGAGCCTCACAGAGAAAATCCATGAAAGGAGAACTAAGTATCAGTTGATTATCTTATATTTTTTCAGTATCTGCGATGTAGTCATCATAAAATCCATGTATTGTACACGATGGTATGGCAACTTATTCTCTGAATTCTTTTTCGAAAGCTTGCCTCTGAAATTTTCGATGGAAGTGTAACCCCTGGAATCCATCCATTTTTCGATTTCTTTTATCATCGAAGTGATAACTTCTATCTGGTTCAGATATACCGTACTTACAATCTGAACACTGTCGGCTCCTGCCAGCAACATTTTTATAACATCTGAGCCGTTCATTATTCCGGTGTTTGCACATATAGAAGCCTTGGTGTTTCCATATAAAAGACCTGAGAAACGTAATGGTAATCTGTTATCTTCACTGTTGCTGAGACTATATGGGAAATGATGTTCTTCAGTATGAATATCAATATCAGGTTGAAAAAGACGGTTAAACAAAACAAATGCGTCAGCTCCGGCATTTTCCAGATCAGAAATATGTTTCAATGGATTTGTATGGTATGAACTTAGTTTAACAGCAATAGGAATACTGACAGATTCCTTAATAGCTTTCAGAATTTCAACCTGTTCATTTTCGATTTCATAATCTTCTGCCCCGTTTTTTTCAGGGACAGAATAAAAATTAAGTTCAAGACCGTCTACTCCAGTTTCCTCAATTTTTTTCGCATATTCAACCCATGTTTCTTTCAGAACTGCATTTATACTTGCGAAGACCGGAATATTTATCGATTGTTTGGCTTTCTTCAATGCAACCAGATGGTCCATAATATCAGATGTTCCCGATATGGAAACCGGGTAAAGAGTAATCATTTCAGCGTTTCGGTCGGCATATTCGGTTTTCCGTTCATAGAGTTCAAGGTTTTCAAGCTGCACCTGTTCCTCAAACAGCGACTTGTAAACAACTGCAGCTGCGCCTGCTTTTTCTATTCTTTTCAGGTTTTCAATATCGGTCACAATATTGCTTGCACCAATTATTATGGGATTCTTCAGTTCAAGTCCCATGTATCGTGTTTTTAGATCTGCCATGTTTTTCTGTTTTTAGGTTTTTTCATTTTGTATATTATTGTATTGAGTAGTTTTTAGTATCAGATTCTCCATGTCTTAAACAACATGAATTGAAAAAGGTTTTAATAATCTAAAAGATGATCTTAAATATGTTATTATTGCAGGGTAATTTATAATTTTGACTAAATTGTACTACAACTAACTATATTGAAAAACATGAAAAAACTAGGACTTTTTATATTGCTACTAACAGTCTTTTATAAGATTCAGGCACAGGATGAAAAAATGAACCTATTCATCGATGATCTGATGAATAAAATGACACTTGAGGAAAAAATCGGACAGCTCAATCTTACTACCTCAGGTGGTTTTGTTACAGGTTCCGCTGTAAACGAGAAAACACACCTGAAGCTGCAGTCGGGACAGATCGGTGGCATGCTTAATGCTTTATCGCTGACTGCCATGAAAGCATCGATGGATATAGCCGTTAAGGAATCTCCGCATCATATTCCCCTGCTTTTTGGTATGGATGTTATTCACGGATATCAGACAATATTCCCTATACCTTTAGCCATGAGTTGTTTATGGGATATGGATCTTGTCGAAAAAAGTGCAAGAATCGCTGCCCAGGAAGCAACTGCAAATGGTGTTGCCTGGACCTACTCCCCGATGGTTGATATCGCCCGTGATCCCCGGTGGGGCAGAATTGCAGAAGGCGCCGGAGAAGATCCATGGCTCGGAGCTCAGGTAGCAAAAGCTTTGGTAAAAGGATACCAGGGAAGTGATCTATCGCTCGATAATACCATGATGGCCTGTGTAAAGCACTTTGCCCTTTATGGTGCCGCAGAGGCAGGTCGAGATTATAATACGGTGGATATGAGTAAAATAACTATGTATAATGATTACCTTCCTCCTTATAAAGCTGCCGTGGATGCCGGGGCTGGAAGCGTAATGACTTCATTTAATGTGATCGATTGTATCCCTTCATCAGGAAATCATTGGTTGCTGACGGAATTATTACGGAACCAGTGGGGCTTTAAAGGATTTGTGGTAACAGATTATACTGCAGTAAACGAAATGATCAATCACGGTATGGGCGATCTCCAGACAGTTTCGGCGCTTGCTCTGAAAGCCGGAACAGATATGGATATGGTTGGAGAAGGATTTCTTACTACCCTGAAAAAATCTCTTGACGAAGGGAAAATTTCCATTAAAGATATTGATCTGGCATGCAGAAGAGTGCTTGAGGCAAAATATAAACTCGGGCTATTCACAGATCCTTACCGGTATATGAACCCGGATAGAGCAAAAAAAGACGTGCTGACACCCGATAACCTGAAGGCTGCAAGGGAAATAGCTATGAGATCAATGGTGCTTCTTAAAAACGATAAACAGATTCTTCCTTTTAAAAAATCGGGTACTATCGCAGTGATAGGTCCACTGGGCAACAGTAAAGCAGATATGATTGGGACCTGGGCATTTGCCGGAGGTCAGGATAAAGTATCTACAGTGGTGGACGGCCTGAAAAATATAGGTGGAAATTCAGTTAATATCCTTTATGCAAAAGGTTCTGAATTAACTGATAATCCGGTTCTTTTGAAAAACGGTTCATCTTTTTTCCCTGGCCAGAAAAAAGAAGAACAGATAGCATCATCAGAACAGTTGCTGAAGGAAGCTTTAGCAACAGCAGGGAAAGCAGATGTTATAGTCGCTGTCCTGGGTGAATCTTCATCCTGGTCAGGCGAAGCATCCAGCATGAGCGATATAGGAATTCAGAAGGTACAGCAGAATCTGCTTAAGGCTTTGCTTGGAACAGGCAAGCCGGTTGTTCTGGTTCTTGTAAACGGACGTCCTATGACACTTCCTTGGGAAAATGCTAATATCAGCGCAATTCTTGAAGCATGGGCAGGTGGTACCGAAGCCGGAAATGCTGTTGCAAGCATACTGTTTGGAGACTACAATCCATCAGGTAAATTAACAACGACTTTCCCGATAAGTGTTGGACAGATACCCTTGTATTATAATCATAAAAATACCGGGCGGCCGATGGATCCAAAAAACAAATTCACTTCAAAATATCTCGACATTTCTAATGATCCTGTTTATCCGTTTGGTTATGGCATGAGTTACACTACTTTCGAATACAGTGATATAAAGCTTAGTAAAACCCAGCTGAAAGGCGATGAAAAACTCACAACTTCGTTTACTCTGACCAATAACGGCAAAATGGCTGGTGAAGAAGTGGTTCAGTTATATATTCAGCAACCGGTAGCTTCTATTTCAAGACCTGTGAAGGAACTGAAAAGCTTTAAAAAAGTTTTGCTGCAACCCGGAGAGAAAAAAGATATTAATATTGAGATTGGCACCAGCGAGCTTAAATTTTATAACAGCGATCTAAAATACGACTGGGAACCGGGTGATTTTATTATTTATATCGGAACAAACTCAAGAGACACGAAATCAGCAAAGATTAACTGGGTGAAATAAATATAGGGGATAATCGGACTGGGTTATTGAGAAGATTTTTTTACTTTTTATACTTATATCACTTTGTGTAATACTCAGTGATTCAGTGTATCAAAAGTATCAAAATCTAACGAAAAGGTTATCAATGTTTTAAAAATAAGGTTGGGGAACCGATTTTATAATAATATGAAATCCAAATTATTGTTGACACCTGTCGTATTCATTATTCTTACCTCATGCTTACATAAAAGGCCTGACCCGGTTGAATTTATTAATCCGAATATCGGGGGAATCAGTCCTCTTCTGGAAACAACTGTCCCGCTTGTGAACCTGCCAAACAGTATGATGCGGGTTCATCGACTTCCCGGTAATTACCAGGCGGAAAAGGTGAATGGATTCCCTTTCATCCTTTGCGGCCATCGCAATGGCACGGCAGGGTTGCTTATGCCCACCAGTGGTAAGATTTCAGCAAATCCTTATAAATGGCAAAGCTATTATGATCATGATTATGAGGTATGTACACCCTATTATTATTCTGTATGGCTTGAAGATCCTGATATTGACCTTGAATTTACAGTCGCTGAGAAATCTTCCTTTTACCGGATTTCATGGAATAAAAATGAGCAGAAAAACCTGATGCTTGAAGTTACCGCAAACGGTTCAATTAACATTATTGATAAAAACACTGTAGAAGGATACGAATTTTATCAGAATAAAGTCAAGGTGTTCTTTTACCTGAAAACTGAAAAGAACTTTATCACTGATTCCGTTTGGGATTCTGATATTAATTCAGCCAGGTTTACAAGCAGTCCTGAAGGAACAAAGCCGACTGTTTCCCTGACATTTAAAGTGCCGGAAAAAGAAAAAATCGGAATAAAGATGGGGGTCTCTTTTGTGGATGCAGGGCAGGCACGGAGTAATCTGGAAAGAGAAATCCCGGGATGGGATTTTGAAATGCTGAAAAAGCAGGGAAGAGAAAGATGGAATGATGCACTTGGCAAGATCCTGGTCAGTGGAGGCGCGGAAGATCAGAAGATAGTTTTTTATACAGCTCTGTATAGAACATATGAAAGGATGGTTAATATTTCCGAAGACGGGCGTTATTATAGTGGTTTTGATGATAAGATCCATAAAGACAATGACACAGCGTTTTTTGTTGATGACTGGATGTGGGACACTTATCGTGCTGCACATCCATTACAGGCAATGATCAATCCGGAACTTGAAGGGCTAAAAATACAATCATATGTCAGGATGTATGAACAGAGCGGTTGGATGCCGTTGTTCCCAATACTTTTCGGCGATAATCCATGTATGAATGGAAATCATTCAGCGGCAATTATTGCTGATGCTTATTTTAAAGGGATCAGAAATTTTGATATTCAGAAAGCCTATGAAGGAATTAAAAAAAACGCGATGGAAGCAACTATGCTACCCTGGCGAAACGGTCCTATGTGCTCACTCGATACATTCTATCTGAAAAATGGATATTATCCGGCATTAAACCCAGGTGAAAAAGAAACTGTTGCTCTTGTTCACCCTTTTGAAAAAAGACAGGCAGTGGCTTTAACTCTGGGACAGAGTTATGACGACTGGTGCCTGGCCAGACTGGCAAAAGCTCTGGGCAAAAATGATGATTATGAATATTTTCTGAAACGTTCTCATAACTATGCCAACCTTTATAACCAAGAAACTGGATTCTTTGCGCCACGCACAACCGATGGGAAATGGGTAAAGGATTTTGATCCGAAATTTTCCGGAGGTTTAGGTAATCGTGATTATTATGATGAAAATAATGGTTGGACCTACTTGTGGGATGTACAGCATGATATTTCGGGGTTGATAGGACTGATGGGAGGAAGGGATGAATTTGTAAACAGGCTCAATCAGCTTTTCATTGAACCTCTGGGAAAATGGAAACCCGATTATCTTCAGCAAATGCCCGATGCAACAGGTCAGGTTGGCCAATTTGTAATGGGAAATGAGCCAAGTTTACATATACCATATTTATATAATTATGCTGGCGCGCCATGGAGAACTCAGCAACGTGTCCGTATGCTTCTCGATACATGGTTTACCAATTCACCCTTTGGTATGCCGGGTGATGAAGACGGCGGAGGGCTTTCTGCATTTGTCGTATTTTCAAGTATGGGATTTTATCCGGTAACACCCGGGTTGCCTGTTTTTAATATTGGCAGTCCAGTTTTTACGGATATTTCCATTAAACTCCAAAATAATAAAACATTCAGAATCCTGGCACGAGGAAGCAGCCGTGAAAACAAGTATATTCAGAAAGCAAAATTGAATGGTAAAGACTGGAACAAACCATGGTTCTTATGGGATGATATAAAGAATGGCGGCGTAATGGAACTTGACATGAGTTCAAGGCCTGATTATAATTGGGGCTCCGGGCCGGCTGATGCACCACCCTCTAAACTGCCAGACTAACAGAATAAATCAGAATGCAATTAAAGTAGATTAGCATTGGAATTTAGGACCCAAAGAAATGAGTAAAAAGTCCAGTGTATAACTGAGGGATAGTACAGCTCATAATAATTTATATTGAGCAAAAAACTTAGTTTTAATTATTATGTTATTTCTCTCTCAGATAATATAATAGTTTGCCTTTAAAAGAATATAAGCTGAACAGTTCCAAATAAAAGTGCAGAAAAAATGGATGATAAGAAGAAAAACAAGCAAGAACTGGTCAATGAATTATTGATATTGCGTCGTGAAAATAATTCTCTTAAATCAAGACTTAGTGGCTCTGAGGGTAAGGGTTATTACATCAAAAAAGAGATAGAGCCGGAGGAAAAACTTACAGAAATAAAACGGCGTTATTCTGAGCTGATGGAGCAAACAAGGGATGTCATTTTTGTACTTTCAAATCAAGGGATAGTTGTTTCACTGAATCATGCTTTTGAACGCATTACCGGATGGCAGATGGAAGAATGTATTGGAAAACCGCTCACAAGGCTCCTTCATCCCGATGATGTGACTCTTGTAGAGGAGCGTATTTCAAATATTTTGAAAGGATTAATATTTTATTTTATTATTCCATACAAACCTGAGGCTATAGAAAATGGCAATGCCGGCCATCCGGTTCCCAACAGGAAAGAAGAATTTGCTCTAAAAAGCCTGAATATATTAATTGCCGAGGACGATGAATCCTCCGAAATATTAATGTCGAGAGCATTGAGAACCATAGGTAAAAAGATATTAAAAGTCAGGACCGGCGTCGCTGCGGTTCAGGCTTGCAGGTCGAACAATGAAATTGATCTTATAATGATGGATATTAAAATGCCTGAAATGGACGGTTATGAAGCAACACGACAGATTCGTCAATTTGACAAAGAAGTTATAATTATTGCTCAAACAGCATACGCACAGATGGGTGACAGTGAAAAAGCAATAGTAGCCGGCTGCAATGATTATATTTCAAAACCAATTAATAAAGAAGAACTAATAACTATTATAGAAAAGTATTTCAAGAGCTAAAGACTAAAAAATGAAATCAATCAAAGACACTCAATATCTTAATACCATGAGCAAAAATCCGGCCTTTTGGAAAGGTCCGTTGTATTTTAACAGGAAGGATCCCGGATTAGATGTGTCAAAATTAGAGCCATCAATGGGATGGACACTAAACTTCGCCTGTCCCGGAGCATATATTTTTCTGGCAGCATTAATCGCCCTAATAGTTATTGCTAAATTGATCTTAAAATAAACAATTTGTTTGAAAAAGGGTTTATCAATAGGATTTGAATATTATTTTTTGAAAATTTTACCAACAGAGTACAAATCAATTCCGAAACAGAATAAAATGATAAAAAAATTCCATCATGCAGATCGATGCGAAAACACCTGAAGATTATATTGATCATATTCCCGAAAACCGGAAGCAAGCAGTAAGTATGATCAGAAAAATATTACCAGGAAACACTTTTAGTTTAAAGATTGGAAAGTTCGAAATAAGTAAATAAGTAGAAATAAAATGAAATAAGGCTTTCATTATGTATAAATTTAAATTAACTGATATGAAAAGATTTTTAAGTCTGTTGCTTTTTTCTGCAATCCTGGGAAATTTATATTCACAAGATTTGAAATCAATTATGTTAAATTCACCTGATAAAACAAGAGGTTTACCTGTGATGCAGGCTTTGGCCAAGAGAGCTTCTGCAACTGTATTTACAGGTGAGAAATTAAAACTTCAGGATTTGTCCGATCTGCTATGGGCAGCAAATGGAATAAACAGGCCGGAACTGAAAAAACGTACTGCTCCTTCCGCTATGAATGCGCAGGATATAGATATATATGTTTTTATGGCAGAAGGGGTATACCTTTATAATGCAGCTGCCAACCTTCTTGATCCTGTTGTTGCAGGAGATCAGCGTTTGTTAGTAGCCGGGCGGCAGGCAGAAGTGGCAAATGCTTCAGTTTTTCTTGTGATGGTATCCGATATTTCAAGATTTCCGGGGAGTGACGAGGCCATGAAGCTATCTCTTGCAGCAATGGATGCCGGTCTGGTATCACAAAACATCTCACTCTTCTGTGCCGGTACAGGACTAAGCACGCGCCCAAGGGCGACCATGGATAATGTTAAGATTAAAGAGATTCTCAAACTTAAAGATTCACAGCATCTTATGCTTAATAATCCTGTCAGCTATCCTCAAAAATAGGAATATAAAGGTAGATCATAACCGCTGATTCCCCTGATTCACAGGATAATCGATGACAATTTTTTCATTCTGTCATTTATTAGTACTTTTGTGCCATCATGTAACAAAAATCCCGGACATCCAGAGTTTAATTTTTGCATAACTGAAGCATATCAGTCAACTGTTTATTTATGGACTTAAAAAGCGAAATCAGAAGAAGAAGAACTTTTGCAATAATCAGTCACCCTGATGCAGGTAAAACTACACTTACAGAAAAACTGCTTCTGTTCGGAGGAGCTATCCAGACTGCGGGCGCTGTCAGAAGCAATAAGATCAGAAAAACAACCACTTCTGATTTTATGGAAATTGAAAAGCAGAGGGGAATATCGGTATCCACATCGGTAATGGCATTTGATTATAATAATGTCAGGGTTAATATACTCGATACTCCGGGCCATAAAGATTTCGCGGAAGATACTTACCGGACGCTTTCTGCGGTCGACAGTGTAATACTTGTTGTAGACAGTGTAAAAGGTGTGGAGGAGCAGACTCGTAA
This sequence comes from Bacteroidales bacterium, assembly GCA_003157015.1. Lineage (GTDB taxonomy): Bacteria > Bacteroidota > Bacteroidia > Bacteroidales > VadinHA17 > LD21. The sequence goes on along the minus strand of PMIJ01000053.1, from coordinate 3,447 downwards.
ACTCATGGAGGTATGCCGGATGAGAAACACGCCGGTTATGATCTTTATAAACAAGATGGACAGGGAGGGAATATCTCCTTATGATTTGCTCGATGAACTGGAACAGGAATTGAAAATTGCAGTATGTCCCTATACCTGGCCAATTGGTAATGGAAAGCAGTTTAAAGGCGTGTACAATCTTTTTAAAAAGCAGATTCAGATTTTTGCCCCTGAAAAAACGAGCATATCAGAAAGTCTTATCAGTACAAAGGATATACAGGACCCAAAGCTGGTCGAATATGTAGGTAATGAAAGCATAAATAAACTATGGGAAGAGACTGATATTGTGAATGATATGTTCGAGTCGTTTAATATGCCGCTGTATCGCGAGGGATATTTGGCGCCGTTATTTTTTGGAAGCGCATTAAATAATTTTGGGGTGAAGGAATTGCTTGAGACATTTCTTGAAATTGCTCCTTGTCCGGGAACAATTCTGGCATCAGAACGTGCAGTTGAACCTGATGAAGAACAATTGACAGGATTCATCTTTAAGATTCATGCCAACCTCGATCCTAAGCACCACGATAGAATAGCCTTTATGCGAATATGTTCAGGTAGATTTGAAAGGAACAAGTTCTATTTTAACACCAGGTCCGAGAAAAGGATGCGGTTCTCATCTCCCACAAGCTTCATGGCAAATAGTAAAAGCATTGTCGATGAGGCTTTTCCGGGAGATGTTGTAGGTTTATATGACAGTGGTAATTTTAAGATAGGAGACACTCTCACTGAAGGCGAGTTACTTCATTTTAAAGGTGTGCCAAGTTTTTCACCGGAAATTCTTCGGGAAGTCAATAACCTGGATCCAATGAAAACAAAGCAGCTTGATAAAGGTGTCAGACAGATGACCGATGAGGGGGTCGCACAGCTGTTTATGCAACAACCGGGAAACAGAAAGATAATTGGTACCGTCGGAGAACTTCAGTACGAAGTGATTAAATTCAGACTGGAACATGAATATGGGGCCAGGTGCAGTTTTTCTCATCTTCCTTTTGTGAAAGCTTGCTGGATTACCACTGAAAACAGGAAGGAGCTGGAAGACTTTTTAAAAAGAAAATCTGGAGCTATTGCCTATGATAAAGAGCAAAACCCGGTATTTTTTGCCGAAAGCGAATGGATGCTTAAACTAGCCAGAGAAAATTTTCCATCTATTACTTTTCATAATACATCGGATTTTAAAACCAGCAAGATCAGGAAAGGCATAATCTACAGCAAATAGAGTTGCAACTATTTGACAAATAATCTTTATTGTGGTTCGTGACATCTGAATAGTTCAAGTAGTAAATGCTGCCCTGGTTCGTGATAATATAAAACAATTTATGCTTAAGGATTGTTAATCAAAGAAAAGTTTTTTAATTTTAGATTGTTTCAGTAACCAATTAATAAAGACTACTATGAGCTCAGGAAAAATTTTACTAGGTGTTTTGGCAGGGGTTGCTGTTGGCGCCGCCTTAGGTGTTTTATTCGCTCCGGATAAAGGGTGGAACACCCGGAAAAGGATCTCAAAAAAAGCAGAGGACATTACAGATGATCTAAGAGAAAAATTTGATGAATTTCTTGACAGCATCTCAGTAAAAGTTGATGAGGCAAAGGAAGATTTTGCTGACATTTCTGAAAAGAACAGGGCAAAAACCGATGAGACTAAAAAAGAAGCAAAAACTGCCACTGCCTGAACAAGATATGAAAGATATGGAGGATAGTGCTAATTTACTCGAAACGTTACTGGAAAGAGTCACGGAGTATGGTAAAACAAGTATCGAATTAGTTAAACTTAAAACTCTTGATAAAACGACAGATATAGTATCCTCCCTCGTTCCTGTATCTGTTGTCATTTTGCTGATTGCTTCATTCATGCTCTTTCTGAACCTTGGATTGGCTTTCTGGCTGGGAGAGGTCCTTGGGAAAATATTTTACGGGTTTTTTGTGGTAGCTGCATTCTATCTCTTTGCTGGAATTATTGTTCACTTCTTTCTTCATAAATGGATCAAAAGAATTGTCGGGAATTATTTGGTGAAACGTGCCCTTAAATAAATGATCAATGCAAAATATAACTTCAGTTGCGGAGCTTAAATATGCAATTCAGGAACTTGAGACTGAACGAAAAGTAAAAGAACAACTGCTAAGGGAACAATTTTATCTTACATATGAAAGCTTAAAGCCGGTAAACATTCTCAGAAACACCCTGAAGAATTTATTTTCATCGGAAAATATATTAGAAAATATTTCTGGTAATGCTATCGGATCGTTCAGCGGTTTTATTCTAAAAAGAATATTTGTAGGAAAATCAGCTACCACGTTGAAGAAACTTGTTGGTGCTATTCTTCAGTTTGGTATAGCAAAGGTTATTTCTCAAAATTCCGATCAGATCAAAACATTCGGGCAGGCTGTTATTCAGAACTTTTTCACCAAAAAAGATAAGAGCCACAAGAAACAATTCCAACAGAAAGAGGAGAGCTTGAAGCCATTTCCACTACAGCCGCAATTATCTGAACATTATATATACCTGATGAAAGGTTTAAAGGAATTGCGATATTTGAGACTCCCACCACTAACAATTTTTCAAAATAAAGATTACTTGAAATATCGAAGATTCTGATAACGTCGGGCTTAGATATGCGTGCCAGCCACTCCCCAGTCTCTGGTTACAGTGCTATTAGTGACTGATCCTTCCGTTATAAGGGTTGTGTGACCTGATAAAATAGAGGTGTACAAACCCAAACTTAAGAATATTGCCGTTTTCTTCAAAGTTTATTATTTTAATAAACTATCATCTTTTGTGATGCTATTTGTGATCCGCCAGCGGACATTAGTATATTATAAATGCCTGAAGCCAGATTCAATGGAATTAAAACTTTGGTAACTCCTGTTACTAACAATTTTTCAATAAGAAGGTTGCCTGAAAGGTCAGTAATCTGTATAACCTCAGGTGAATTTGCTGCTGTGGGAGTGGCGGAATATGTAAGTGAAACATTTAATATTTTGTGAACATGATTAGGCGAAATAGACATCGTTGCTGTTAATGGAGTCGCATCTTTAGTTGAGCTGACTAAATTATTGGTTACTGATTGCGCAGATATGCTGGCTGCTACTCCTCCGGTAGCGCCTTGTAATGGATTAGCAGAAGGTTTCGTGTATGCGATTGTAACAAGATCACCAAATTTGACTGGAGTGGCTAATGTCAACTGAACTTTTGATCCTGAGGTTGCTACGCTGCTGACTGTTCTTGCCAATGAATTGACTATAACATTAAAAGATGAAGCAGCCGGAGTAGTAACGGCAAGAGTCATATTATATGTCATTTCCAGAAGGGAAGGAGTTGCATTGGCTACAGCAGAGCTCTGATAGACAGGGGTTGCCGGCAATGTAGCTGCAGAACCTGATTTATATGCACCGATCTCAGGAGGATTGTTA
>PMIJ01000151.1 GCA_003157015.1 Bacteroidales bacterium | reverse complement strand
AAGCCCTATTACAGTAACAGGACTCACTAATGGAACTGCCTATACCTTCACAGTAACTGCCACAAATGCCAATGGTACCGGACCTGCAAGTTCTGCTTCAAATCCAGTAACACCTTCACCCACTTCAACGGTTCCGGGTGCACCAACAATAGGGACAGCGACAGCAGGAAACGCTCAGGCTACGATAACATTTACAGCACCAGGCAGTAATGGTGGCTCTATTATAACAGGATACACACTAACTTCTAGTCCTGGTGGTTTTACAGCCACCGGTTCTGCAAGCCCTATAACAGTCACAGGACTCACCAATGGAACTGCCTATACCTTCACAGTAACTGCCACTAATGCCAATGGTACAGGTCCTGCAAGTTCTGCTTCAAATTCCGTAACACTTCCTCTAACCGACGAAGACGGAAATGTATACAATACCGTAACCATAGGAACTCAAGTATGGATGAAAGAAAATCTAAAAACAACGAAGTATAATAATGGTGATTTAATCGGAACAACTACTCCGATAAACAAAGATATATCGATTGAAAACACCCCTAAATACCAATGGCCTTGTGGTAATAATGAGAGCAATGTAACGACTTATGGCCGATTATATACTTGGTATGCTGTAACCGATAGCCGTAATATCTGCCCAGCTGGATGGCATTTACCAACCGATGCTGAGTGGTCAACTTTAACGGATTATCTTACAAACAACGGTTATGGTTACGGAGGTAGTGGAAGTACTATAGCTAAATCTATGGCAGCCACTGCGGGTTGGCAAACATCTGGAAATGCAGGTGACGTTGGCAATGACCAAGCAAGTAATAATAGTAGTCATTTTAATGCTCTACCGAGTGGCTTCCATGAAATCACTGGAGGAGTCGGCCAATTTATCACTAACTGTTACTGGTGGAGTTCTACTGGGTACGATACACGTAATAACTGGACTCTGGAAATCTCCTATAACAGAGCCCTCGTTGACAGGAACTGGTACAGTAATCAAAGTGGCTTATCTGTTCGTTGCATCAGGGATTAGCGTTCTACATTAGCGAGAAACAACAATAAGATAAAATCTGCCAGATGTAATGCCGGAAATAAATTCTTTCGCAGAAATTGAGATTAAATAATTATTATCCTTCTCAGGTTTAAAGTCAATAACTGAAGAACCTGAGGGTGCTACACCATCCCTTCCATTCAGAATTAATGTCGGTTTATTTTCATTTACTTCATATAACTCGATTTGAACAGTTTTAATTCTATCCTGATCGCCACAAGCGACAATAATATACCTGTTACCGGAATTCAATAAAATCCGGGTTTCTTCCTTTTCATCTGAACTCAGAATATCAAGATCCACATGAATAACTTTATATCCCAGATTCTCAATTTCTGTGATCTTATCTTTTGAAGATTCAAAGATTTTACTAAATGATGGTTGGGATTCGCAATTCAGTGAATGCAACAACATTAAAAGAATTATCGAGGTGGTGATTCTATACTGCATATATTTCATAATTAAATATTAATCATAAGCAATTATCAAACAATATCTTCCAACTTTATTTCCGGCTGAAAATTTATTAACGATAATTTCAAACTCATAATACTCATTCTTATCAGGTTTGAAAGTAGTCTCAATTATCCTGGATGAGTTCTTAACATCGCTCACCGACACCAACGATCCGTTTATATTTGTATTTATTTTTAATTCAATTTCATTAATTACATTATATTCACCTAACAACAACACGGAATAAGGTCTTCCGGAAACCAGTTTAACGGGCGCAAATCTATTCGGTGACTGTTTTACCAGATCGATTTCAAATCTTGCGATCGTCATGTTTTTCTCGACTAATTCCTTATATCTGGATTCTCCTTCATTTAATAATGGCAGAATAGACAGTTCATTACTTAACTGAGCTTGTGAATTAGCAATAGATACCCAGATAAAAAACAAAAGAACAATGAAGTGCTTTTTCATTATGGTTTTCTTTTAATATTAATGCCCTTAAAATGACAATAAACAATACTTTCATCCATTCTTTCCTTCCCCTGTATCAAGTCAAAACTATTGACATCATCAGGAAGTCTTTCGAATATCAGTTTAACAATGGAACTTTTTACAACCTTGATTATTTTTCCTGGCGCGATTCCCCCATCTAATACCATATCTTTCAACGGTAATTGTAACTTCTCATTCTTTGAAACGCATTCGATAAAATATGCATCTTCGTGGTTTGGCCCAAAAATCTTATAAGATTTATTACTTGGCGAAAATTGCAGAGATATTATGGTATTTTTATTATCACTTATTATATTAACTAACCTAATCCCTTCGCAACCAGAAGGATTGCCAATTATAAAACTATATTGAATTTCATTTCTATTATTGCTAACGGGTGGATTGATCTTTTCTTCAATATTTTTAGTTTCATTTCTCAGAGAAATCTGGCTGGCAGCTACTACAATTTTTGATCTCCTGATAGAATCTCTTGCCTTGTTGATTAAATTGATTTTTGCCAGAGCCAGGTTGTCAGCATGATTATAATCATCTGCCACTTTGTTATAGTATTTTAATGCCTGGTCATAATCTCCTTTTCCAAGTGAATTATTACCCAGATTCATTAACGAGTCAATTCTAAACGATTGGATTGAATTATTTGCTTGTTTGATTAGATCTATAAAGACTTTTTGTGATTTAACCTCAGGAGGCAATTTGTTAATAGAATCTATCGCCAGATAGTACTTCTCATGTTTAATCAATGAAATAATTCCTGCCTTAATATAATCTGTATTAACGCCAGGTTTTGGTCTATTAATAAAATAAGCGGAAATAGATAAAATTAATGCAGCCGCTATAACATAATAAATATATTTGTGATTAATCCCATTTTGTTTAAGATCAGTTATCGGTACTGTTTTGGCTGCCTTAAATTCTGATTCAACAGAAGATCCATTTAATATTGAGATTAATTCCCCTGCACTTATTACTCTTAAATTTGCATTTTTTTCAAGACATTTTTGTATTACGGTTCGATATGGGTTTGGTATTTCATCAAGACCAGGTATAGGATCATTAGTTATTGATTGGATATTTTTCAAGGGATTATCCTGTGAATCAGCACAAAAGGGTGTTTTGTGTTTAAAAAGTTCATACAAGATGATCCCAAAAGACCACAGATCAACATTTGTATTTATCGCACCATGAATTCCGAACTTTTCCGGATAGAATTGTTCCGGAGCCATATATGAAACTTTCCCAAGCAGCAGGGTTGATTTTTGCTGATTATTAACATCAGACAGAATATCAACCTTCTTGGAGATACCAAAATCAGCAATTTTAGGTATCCAATTATCGCCTTCGATGAACATAAGGATATTTTCAGGGCTTAAATCTCTGTGAATAATTTTTTTATCCTTATGCAGGTATTCAAGAGCACTCAATATCCCTATAAGAACGTCAAGAAATTTCGACTCCGGTGGTGATGTAGCTATAAAATCCCTCAGGTTTCCCCCATCCGCATATTCCAATATTCCAACCTGTACCAGTGAATGCCCCCATGTGTGGTCAAATTTTACAACAAATGCATCGTGAATTCTGATTATGTTTTTGTGTGAGAATTTTCGGGAGTCCTTCATTTCGTGAAGGACATCATATTTCCCCTCCTCCCCTTTGTTGAAGAATTTTAATGCTACGTATTCCTTAAATTGCTTGTCGAATGCTTTATAGACCTGGGCAAATCCCCCTTCCCCCAATAAGTCCTTCTGAGAGTATTGGTAACGGTTCCTGAAATCATTTTCAGAAATATATATTTCGTTTGTATCACTCATTGTTTCAGTAATTTATACCAAACCTGAGTAATTTAACTCTTTATGCACCAAAAAGCTAATTTACAATAAAAATATGAAATTCCAATATTTATGGAGACTTGAACATTTAAGATTGCTACTTATAAATATATAAAGAAAGTTAGTTTCAAAAGATAGATTCCAATTGTTTAATTCTTGAATCAGAAACAGATGGATTTAAGGTAAGAGTTTGCTAAAACAGATTCACTGACAAATTGTTTTCCTCTGATATCTGAATTAAAACCCGGGCAGTATTTATTTAAATATTATGAAAAAATATATACCTGTATGATTATTTTGTCTTAAATTTGATAGAAGATAGGTGTTATTGTCGTTTCAAAATCACCAATCTATGAATAAACGAAGATCTTTTCTTTTCCTGTTTTTTCTTTTCATAGTTTTTAAATCTTCATCCCAGGATTTTCAGATAACTCTATTGAAATTAGAGTTTTATGGCAATCAATTGCATATTGCATACAATATTGATAATAAAACTTCTATCGGCAAGTTCCGCATAGATATTAAAATAAACAAACAAAATGGTGATTCCATAACTCCGAAATCTATCACCGGTGACCTTGGAAATAATATTAAATCGGGAAATAACAAAAGCATTATCTGGGACCTGGAAAAGGATTCTATTCATCTCGATGAGAATATTTCTATAGAAATTATAGGTAAAAAACATATTGAAGCCCTTAGCAAAGGCTCAATAATTCTTATGTCAACAGCTGTCCCCGGATTGGGACAGACAAAGGTAAGTGGAAAACCATGGTGGCTTTGTAGCGTTGCAGCATATGG
>PMIJ01000057.1 GCA_003157015.1 Bacteroidales bacterium | reverse complement strand
GGGATGACACGGATGAAAAAATAAAGACATGCGAGAGAGAGATTCCTCGCTTTCGCTCGGGATGAAAGGAATGAAGAATACAGACATGCGAGAGAGAGATCCCTCGCTTTCGCTCGGGATGACACGGCGATGGAGGAGTGACAAGGGTAGCGATGGCGGTTCGCCGAGCGAACCGCCATCGCTACCCATACTTCAAAAACCGCGTGTCATTCCGAATGAAGCACAGCGGAATGAGGAATCTCAGCAAGGCAAAACAAATTTTGTGAAAACAAAGTGTCAATCCAAATTGACGGAACAGTATAAGTAATATTTTAATTTATTGAAATTTATTTTTAAAAGTCCATGAAAATACAATTATACTATGTGTATATTTTGACAAATGCAAATCATAAAGTTCTTTATACAGGCGTTACAAATGATTTAGAAAGAAGATGTTTTGAACATAAACAGAAGAAAATAAAGGGATTTACTCAAAAATATAATGTCGAAAAGCTTGTCTATTTTGAGAAATTTGATCTTGTTGATTTAGCTATAGCAAGAGAAAAACAAATAAAAGGCTATTCAAGAATGAAAAAAATAACTCTTATAGATGAATTTAACATTAAATGGAATGATTTATATAATGATGGGGTAATAACCATCCCTGGCTAACTACAAGAATAGAAGAAATTAAAAAATAGAGACATGCGAGATAGAGATCCCTCGTCCGCCAGTTGGCGGACTCGGGATGACACGGCAATGGACGGGAACAAGGGTAGCGATGGCGTTCGCTCGGCGAACCGCCATCGCTACCCCATACTTCAAAAACCGCTTGTCATTCCGAATGAAACCGCCAATTGGCGGTGAAATGAGGAATCTCAGCGGGACAGATCAAATTTTGAGAAAACAATGTGTCATTCCGAATGAAGCGCAGCTGATTTAAATTTCTCACCAGCAATAGTGAAAATAAAATAATTGAGAATACTCAGTACCTGAAAGAATAAAATATGAATCAGATCAAGTCAAATTATAACACTATAATCTCCCGGATACCATACATGGTATTCTTTCTTGCATCATTCATATATTTCGGATTCTTTGGAAACTATATATTCTTTTTTCAGGAAAAGTCCTCGCTTTTCTTTTTTTCATTTGATTTTCTGCGTGAAAATCTTCATCAGCCCGGCGGGTTTCTTCTCTGGCTTGGCAAATTATTTTCGACATTCTACTTTTATCCTCTTGCAGGTGCAATAATCCTTTCGGCTCTTCTGACTCTGATTGTTATTTTGATATCAGAAATCATTTTTGTTTTAAGCGGACATTATTCAAAGGTTGTCTCTCTTATAATCGGAGCAACGCTATTCTATCTTCAAACAGATTACCGGTTATTACTTTTCAATATACTCGGGATATTATTGCAACTGGCTTTCTTCTGGTTTATATTGAAGTATTTGTATTCCCTGAAAGGATGGGCAGCTGTAATAATTGCTCCTTTACTTATTTATGCCACCGGAGGTTTTGCATGGATTTTCCTGTTAATCGTAACATTATATTTCGTCTTTGATAAAGAAAATAATGGATGGATCAGGCTTTTTGCTCTATGGGGTTTTGGTATTATAACTTTTTATATATCAAAAGAATATCTTTTTTTCCAGTCAGGAAAAACTCTTCTGACATTTCCATTCTCTGATCAGAATACGGGCTTTCAGCAGGTTATTTTTATTTCTGTTGCCGGAATCATATCATTTGTCCCGATAATAGCTAAACTGAATAACCGAATTCCTGACAAACTAAAGATCCTTGATTCTACCGGTAATATTATTACCTCATTTGTTCTGATCATAATTCTTTCAATTATAGGAATCCGAAGGTTCGATATTAAAACAAAGCAATATTTTTATGTGGAAAACTTATTCTTTCACAAAAAGTTTAATGAAGTAATTGCTTTCAATATCTCCAATCCTCCAACAAATTCATTGACGATCTTTCTTAATAATATTGCTCTTTGTGAAACAGGGAAACTGAATGATATGCTTTTCCATTTCCGACAGAGTCCCGATGGTAAGACTCTTTTCCTTAAATGGGATCTGGCGGGTGAAGTCCTCAACCGGGGCGGCTATTTTTATTACACAATAGGCATGATCAATGAAGCTCACAGGTGGGCTTTTGAGAATATGGTGATGAAGGGACATTCTCCGGAAGGACTAAAAATGCTTATCAGAACAGAATTGATAAATGGCAATTACAATGTAGCTTCCAGGTATATAAACCTTTTGAAGAAAACACTTTTTTATAAAACTGAGGCAGCTGGATTTGAAAAACTATTATTTGATAATGATGCTGTAAGCCGGGATAAGGAACTTGGAGAAAAAAGACAAAACAAGCTAGAAAATGACTTTTTCTCAATCACGGATAACCCGTATATTAATATTGAAATGATTCTTGCATCGGACACTCTGAACAGGAAGGCATTTGACTATAAAGTAGCATACATGCTGCTGAAGAAAAACTATAAGGGAATTGCACATGAATTGCCCGAATTTGAAAAATTAGGTTATATAAAGTTACCGGTGCATATTGAAGAGGCAGCTTTAGCCCTGGCCATTTCAAACAAGGGTGTTTTGCCTGATATTGGAAATCTTCACATAAGTCAAAACACAGAATCCAGGTGGAATCAGTATCTCACTGTGCTTCAACAATATGGTAACGATCTTAAATCAGCGGAACCTGTTTTAAAGAGGAGGTTCGGGGATACTTTCTGGTACTATGTTTTTTACAGGTAAGGACTCCTTACAAAAGATACTGCTATTCTTTACACCTCCTTTTAATTCCCCACAAAGAGGGGGAAAAATCTCTTCATTCTATTTTAATTAGTCAGAATTATATGAATGATTTTTCAGTTTAGAGCCCGCTGTATTTTTTATTGTTCAGCGTGTCTTTGGTGTATAATTAAGTAGCTTTTGAATCATTGACAACATTTCTATCTCTTTTTTATCAAGTTTCCTAGTTTTGCTTAGGTCATTCAATAATGCAGAGGAAGCATGGAGGTCGCTTTTATAACCGGTCTGGTCACCCAATTGATATCGTATCCTTGATCTGTGAAAATAATACGAATATTTACTCTGATCAATACGAATAGCATTATTTATGTCATCCAAAGCTTTTTGCAGATTGCCTGCCTGCTGAAAAGTAAGACTTCTGTTATAGAACATTGTTGCATTCTCAGGAAAATTATTAATTATGGTGTTATATGCATCAATTGCCTGCGGCCATTGTCTCGAAGAACTTAAAATTATTGCTTTCTTAGCCAGTACAGAATAATTTAGTGGCCATATTTTCAAATAGCTCTCATATTCATTAAGCGCACTCTGCACATTGCCAGTCTGCTCCATAATTTCAGCACGATGAATCAGCAAAGGGGCATCCTGAGGGTATTTCTTTATCTTGTCTCCCAACAGTACTATTGCTTTGTCAAAATTATCCTTCCCTTTATCGGAGGATGAAGTATTCTTTAAGAAATATCCTCTTTCCAGATAACATTCATAGTTATCGGGCTCAACCGATACAGCCTTGTCGTAATCAGCTTTTGCTGCAGTATTGTCCCCTTTCAGCACATATAAATTCGCCCGTGCAAGATAAAAATTAGTCTCATCAGGAAACCTGTCAATTATCCCATTCAACAGATCAAGTGCTTGTCCGAATTGTTGAATATTCTGATATGAAACAGCTAAATTGTATGATACCAAAGTATTATCAGGCTGAAGTTCCTGCATTTTTTTCAAATAGGGCAAAGCCTTATTCCATTGCCCCATCTTTTGATAAGTTGCTGATAATAAATCATATGCGCTATAAATATCTGTATTTGATTTTAATACATATAAACCATCCTTCAATGCTCCATCATAATCATCCATAAGCAATCGCAATTCACCACGCTTGATAAAAAGCGATATGTCCTCAGGGTTCTTCTGAATCTGCTTTTCAATCAGCCTTTTGGCAATTATCCTGCAATGTAAATCATCTGATGACCTTGCCTTCCCTAAAATTATATTTAGCATAAGCCTGTCTTTGTATGCGTCAAAAAAAGTACTGTCTGTTTTAATTGCCTTATCAATATTCGCCATGGCAATTTTATACTCTTTTGAAGTAATGTTTAACGAGGCTGACCGGGTATAATACATGGCATTCTGGGAAAAGTTATCAGTCATTTTCGTGAGATTGCTGTACTTATCACTTAAAAATTCAGGAATATTAGCAGCTCTTTTGTCAAATGCCATATTTTCGAGAAAGACAGGAGGTGAATCATTGCCATTCTCATCTATATGAGTAAGATATAATTGAGTATAAGGACCCCTGTTTTTTGAAGAAAAAACAAGCCATTTGCTATTAGGGGACCATGAATGCCAGGAATTCATATTTTTGGTATTGCAGTTCATTAGACGCGGTGTCCCGCCACCCGCCGGCATGATATATAGTTTGCTGTCGTGCTGTAATAACATATAGTTTTCAGACTGACAAAACACCACCCACTTACCATCGGGTGAATACCGCGCAAAAAAATTGCTTTTACCATTATTGGAGGCACCCTCGACGGGTACGGAATTTCCACCCCTGCCTTCATTAAACTGAAGACGGTACAGGTCAAATTTAAATTCCTTATGCCTTGTAACGAATTCTTCTGCATCCTCTAAATTCAACAATAAGCTTTTTGAATTATCAATTTTAGAAGACATATAACGGTTGGCCCTGGAAAACAATATTTCATGGTTATCAGGCGACCAGTTAGGATTGCTCTGAACATAATGCTTGTCTGAAGCTCCCGGAAGTGAGTAATACTTCTTTGCTGCCCTGTCATAAACAGCAATTATCCCCTTTATCGGGAAAAACAGTTGCGAATACTCCAGGTTATCTACCGCTACAAAAACAGATCGGTCCTTTACTGTGGACAACACGAATCTGCCATCAGAGGAAATCTGAGACAGCAAACCATATGTATATACTCCGTCTTCTTTTTTGTAATCGTCCCAGGTGATTATTTTATCAAAAGTCATATGAATAGTGTCTTTTATAGGTGCAATGATATATGATCCTTTGTCATTTGCATAATCAATATCCATGGCCAGAAGTCCGTTTTGTGAAAATGAATGGCAATTTGCACAAACAGGCATGTTGTCCAAAATCTTATGTGGTTTTCCACCGCTAATTTTACCTAAATACCATTCAATTTCACTTACATTCTTTACGGCATAACTAAACGGCAGAGGAACGGCTCTGTAAAAAACTGAAGCACCAACGGAATCCTCTGAAAAGGAAAAGGAAACCCTGCCGGATGAATATTTGGAGCCAAGAATACCTTTATGTTCACCAATAATTGTAAGGGAGACAGGATCTGTACCTGAAATAGTTTTTATTTTATTCCAGACTGCTGAATCGGGCCTCCATGATGGCAATTCTACAATTTTGCGATATAACTCTTTCCCGCTTCGTGTTGAAAAACGTATATGCCAATGTGCCGGGGTATTCAGCGTATCCTTCCATAAAAATTCCGGCGCTGGAAATTCAGGAGGGAAAATTGTACCTTCTCCGGGATAATCAACAGTTATTCCAAACGGATGGAGTTGATTGCTTAATATTTTTTGAAACTGATCATCAACATGCACATTGTTGCATGAGCATATAAAAATAACCAGGAAGGAAATAATCAATAGCTTTTGTAATAGCCCTTGATCCTGAATGTTAATTGTTCTGAAATATTTTGACATGGCAAGTCGGTTTGTGAAATTTGCAGATAATCAAAACCTGGTGAAAAATGCATTAAATGTATCTTTCAACTCATATACAATTTTGTGATGGCAAATTTTGATAAATTTATTGATATAACAAAATCATCCATTATTGGCTCTGTATGGGATAACCTTACTAAAACTTTGTGTTATACGATTATTTATCTGCTAAGTACCACGAAGGTTTAGAATAACCCTGCTGATAGGATCTGAATTGCAATAAAAAAGTGGCAGGTCAGAGCCCGAAAGCCCTGCCTGCCACTTAAAAAACTGACCACTATTAGTACCCTGGATTCTGAATCAATTTAGTATTCTTGTTCATTTCACTCCTGTAAATCGGGAAGAAATAACATTTATTTGAGGCATCCCAAGCCCTTGTCTCTTCAATCAAAAGCTGGTTCGAATAGATCGGGGCGCCCCATGTAGTGCCATCAGGCTTACGATAATTTGTGGCAGTTGGAGTCACATATTTCACATCAACACGATGGGTAGGTTTATATGCATCCGGACCAATCACCCAGCGGCGTACGTCCCAGAAGCGATGGTTTTCAAATGCAAGCTCAACCCGACGTTCGTGTCTTACGGCAGTTCGCATTGCAGTCTGCGAAAGGCCCGACGCTAAATTCGGTTGTCCAGCCCTTGTACGAATCATATTGATATAAGTTGTTGCATCAGCGAGGTCACTTCCTGTATTTTCCTCTATACATGCTTCAGCGTAGTTCAAAAGAACTTCAGCATAACGTATGTGACGGTAAGGAATATCCTGCTTTACATATTGCGGGTCGAGTGTAGGATCAACAAATTTACGCAGATAATATCCGCTTCTTCCGCCGTTCCAGTTCTCGATCGGCCCCTGACGGGTATCAACACCGGGGATAAGTTGATTGGTACCGGCAAGATCAGAATAGATATGACCTACCTGAAGTTTATCCCATGGGTCAAGACCCTGAACATCAACAGGACGTTTTCTCCATGGAACACCCTCATACAGAATGGAAGCATAAAAACGGGCATCCCGTTTTGCATAAGGATTTGCAATCTCGGCAGGTTTGGTCCAGTCGAAAGATGAACCATCTTTCATGTCATACTGATCGACCATATCTCCCAGAGGAGTATTGTTACCCCAGTTGTGGTAGCCATTCGGTCCGCAATACTCAGCCGGATTGTAGTCTGACCAGCTTGCTCCTGTCTTGAGTGTGAAATACTGAAGAAGGATATCTTCTGTTTCATAACCATAGGAGAGGAAATAATTGACAAAAGTCTGGGCAATAGAATCGCCCGGGGCAGGAGTTGCATGATACAAGCTAAATTGATTCAGATCTATTACTGCTTTTGCAGAAGCTTTGGCAGCTGTCCAGCGTGAAGCCTGTGATCCGGTGGTATAACCCAACAGTTCGGGATTTGAATATCCCGGTGCATAAGAAGTAGTGTTATGCAGATCGCTGGCTGCATAGAGCAGTGTTCTTGCTTTAAGGGCAAGTGCAGCTCCCTGGGTCGCATGACCACGCATATCACCTGTATATGCTGCAGGAAGCATTGTTGCAGCAGTGTCGAGCTGACCTGTGATGTAGTTGATACATTCCTCATAAGTATTCCTCGCAATATCATAACTCTGGCCTAACCCGTAAGGTTTGGTTATAAGAGGCACACCACCATACATGGCTACCAGGTAATGATATGTGTAACCCCTCAGGAAGTAAACTTCACCAATTGTACGGGTCTTTGTTGCATCATCAGGAAATACCACCGTTCCTACTTTTGAGAAGAAGAGGTTGCAGGCACGGACATTTGAATAAAGTTGGTTCCAGAGAAGATGGTATGAATCCTGAGAAGATCCACTCGACTCCCAGCCTGTGATATTATCCTGGGTAACAACACATTTGTCAAAGTCGAAAACACCCCAGTCGGGAGTAAAGGATGTTTCATCAACATAATCAGTAAGCCGCGTAATACAGAAAGGATAACCAATCGCATTTTCATAGCATTGATTGACAAAAGCTGCAGCAAGATTAGGGTCCACCCAAACGGAAGCATCTGAATAAGCTCCCAGCGGAGTGGTGTTTAGAAACTCCTTCTTGCAGGAAGTAGCTATTCCTATTAAGGAAATTGCACTTATTATAAATAATAATTTTCTCATATTACTTTAAATTTTAGAATGTTAGAGTTACTCCAAGGTTCACAACTCTTTGAAGAGGGTAAGAAGTACCCTGAGATTCTTCGGGGTCAATTTCTTTAATCTTGCTCAGAGTTAACAGGTTCTGTCCGCTGAAATATACACGAAGCTTCTCAACTCCAACTTTCTTAAGTAGAGCTGACGGCAGGTTATATCCGAATTCCAGGCTTTTCAGACGAACATTGTCGGTAGAGAATTCCCAAAATGTACTGCGGTTGGCGCCCGGTGACCAGTACTCATT
>PMIJ01000051.1 GCA_003157015.1 Bacteroidales bacterium | reverse complement strand
AAATTATAAAAACGATGAAAAGGGTATTTACTTTAATGACCGGGTATATAATATACCAGTTAAAAAAGATGTTTGGGACCAGGACCGGAGGCGTATAAAAGCCCGTAATTTCTTTATCATCGCACCAACCGGAGAAGGCAAATCAGTACTTGCAAATCATATCTTCCGGCAGTTCTACGAAAATGATATCCATATTGTAATAATTGACCTTGGAGATAGTTACCGAAAGCTTTCATTATTGTACCCTGATGATACAGTTTACATCAAGTACCAGGATGGCGTTGGTATTGGCCTTAACCCTTTTTTTGTTGAAAACGCTGAAAACGTTTCGGCCACAAAAATAAACGAGCTGTCAACGTTCGTTTTCAAACTTTGGAAAAGGGACCGGCTCCCTGAAGAAGATGAAGCCGTGAGTTTAAGGAAGGTCATAACTCTGTATTATAAATCTATAGAAAAAGAACATAGTTTTCCTCAGTTCTATGAATTCATTGTCGATAACAAAGAGGATATTATGAAAGTCCTGGATCTTAATCCAAAATTCTTTGACGTAGAGGACTTTCTACATATTACCTCAGAGTTTATCGGTAAGGGTATTTACTCGTTTTTGTTTGAAGCAAAAACGGATGACAGTTACAAGATCGAGGGGAAAAAATTCATCGTTTTTGAACTTGACGAGATTAAAGATAATCATGTACTGCTTACCATCATGCTTCACATGATCAGCGAAGCAGTTCAAAAAGTTGTCTGGAAAGACCGGAGCACTAAAGGGGTGATCTTCTTTGATGAATTCGCAAAGATGTTAAATTTCCCGTCCGTGCTTTCCTCGGCCGAGTACTTCTACCAGGCAGCCAGAAAACAGGAAGCTGCTATTGGTATAGTACTTCAATCTCCAAGCCAGCTACCTAAAAACGATGCTTCTGGTGCAATGATCGATAATACACAGGTGATGTATATCATGCAAAACGAAAAAGGCTACAAGGAAATCATAGAACGCCTTTCTCTGAAAGATCATGATGAGAACCAGCTGGGATCAATAAAATACAATTTCACGGGTAAAATAAAATATTCTGAATTTTTACTTAAGCTTGGATCAGAGAGCAATATAATGCGCCTGGAACTAGCACCGAAAGTTCTCCTGGCATTTCAAACCGAAGGGAAAGAATATACCGAGGTCATGGAGCTTTATAAAGAGACCGGTGACATGGAGAAAGCAATCGAAAAATACAGCAAGATTAAAAATATCTAAAATGAGAAATGTATTAACAGTTTTACTGCTTTTATCATCTTTCCAGGTCTTTGGACAGGTAACTATGGTTGTAAAAGACCCGACATGGAAGTTTGAAGATGAAACAACAGAAACTTTAGAGAAAGCTGACAGATTAAGACAGCTAGAAAAACTTACCGAACAAGTGAATACACAAAAAGAAAGCTTACAGGCTATAAAAGATGCCACGGAAAAGCTTAAGAAAATCAACCGTAAGGTTGCAAATTATCATAATCTTGAACTGGCCATAGCTCAGGTCAGTGATTCGTATACCAGGGTTCTTGGATCGTTAAAAACAATAAATGACCATAACTGTTTTAAACCATCTGAATATCACACGATTAATGAATCCATGATGGCACTGCTCAGCCAAACAAGCTACGCTATTTCTACTCTTACCGTGGTGCTTACTGATAATCTCTCTGAAATGTCAGATGGTGACAGGCTGCTCAATATGAACCAGGCACTTAAGGAACTTCGTGAAAATCTTGGAGTTATAAATTCCGCTACAATAGAAGTTGAAACTCTTGATAATCAAAGGATGCAACTAAAAACATTGAATTATATAAATAGCATTTTTAAATAATAAATCATGGGACTCGAATATTTAGATAAGGTTTACAAATCAATGTTCGCAGGTGGTCTTGGCTACCTGGTTATCGTTTCAAAATCAATAGGCGCTTTTATTTTAGTTTTAACACTTTGGAAAAGTTTCTTTAGAAGTTTCTCTAAATCGGGGAAGGTCTTTAGCGAGGGAGATGAAGGTTTTTCCCCTTACACCCTTTTTAGAATGCTCGGACTTCTTTTACTGGTTGGTTTTAGTACCCAAATTTTGGACGTATTTGATTCTGCCTGTGCAATGGTTGAATCGGAAGCATTAAAAGGTTTTAATAATAAACCTGATATGTTCACAGTATCATCATTCCCTGTTACTACGCCACCTGCAAACGAATCAGCAATAGATGGTGTTTTAAGAAAGATAGGAGAAGTTGTAAATATGATGAATCCAACGAGCTGGACAGGAGGAGCCTACACCCATATAACGCAATTCATGTTAAAAATCCTGGATTTTCTAATTTACCCGGTTTTCCTGGCAGAGCGTTATTTTTTCATGGGTCTGATCAAGATTTTTGTCCCCCTGATGATTGCCCTTTCTATTTTTGATAAAACGAAAGATTATATATACAATGTTTTCAAGATGTATGCCCGTTACTACCTGGTCATTATNNTTACGCTTTCGTAGTTGTTTTTGCGAACACCCTGTTCGATACCATGACTGTTCTTATGACGCCTGTTTCTTCTGTAGATCCCGGGGGTATGGCTATTTCCGCAGGCTTGATGGTGGTTTTAGCTCTTATACTGGTTATA
>PMIJ01000094.1 GCA_003157015.1 Bacteroidales bacterium | reverse complement strand
TTATATGGCTATCACAACCATATTAATTGCAGTGGCAGCGACATTGTCGACTTTTAAGGGAGGCGGTTTCAGTACAAAAAGCCTTCTTAATCAAACTCTGGCCAGTGATCAGTGGGCATTTTATCAGAGTAAAAGCATCAAAAGCTACATTTATGACATGCGCAGGGAAAACCTTGAGATACAGGTGGCATCACTTGAAAAGCAGAAAGGAAATGATACCTTGATAAAGAAATACAACGGGATGATTGCAGATTACAGGCAAAAAGTGAAAACCTATGAGACTGAAAAGGAAGCTATAAATAAAGATGCAACCAACTTTCAGAATATCCGCGATGAATCCAAAGTGCACTCCGGGAAATTCGGTATTGCAGTTATCTTCCTTCAGATCTCTATTTTGCTCTCTTCAATAGCTACCCTCTCGAAAAAGAGGTTTGTATGGATTTGCAGTTTGTGTTTGGGGGTAATTGGTATATTCTATTTTATTGACGGGTTTTTCTTGTTTTATTAAAATTATTTAGTTCATTTTTTGCTCGCCCAAAGCTATGTTACTTTCTTTGTCTTGAAACAAAGAAAGTAACCAAAGAAAATTCAAGGCTGAAGATTATTTTGGGGCTCCTGTTTTTAGGCTTGCCCACGCAATACAACTCGCTCCACTTCGTTCCTCGGCGTCGCTCAAACAGTATTGCTTACAAAAGGCCAGCACAGCAAGCCTAAAAACAGTCGCTATATCCCAAAATAATCTGAGGCCATTTGAAATCCAAGAATTAACAGAATAGATCTGACTTCCGGGTTTATTATGTGCTCGGTTCAGCGTTGCCTTCGCGTCACCAGGTAAAATTCTTGTCTCAAAATTTTAATCTGTTTCCAAAAAAGATCTGATGGCATTGATCGCCTGATGACGATTTGAGTTGATATTTCAATCTATTTTACCATATATGAAGTAATCGGCAATTTGTTCCTTTTCTCTACCTTTACCCTTCGTATTCACATATATACTATAAGGGGTACCTTCATTATCTTTTCTATCAAATAGACAATGTAATAATTCACGTTTAGTCTCAAAAGTCATCTCTCAGTGAATAAATATTTGAGTGGGTGTGAGAGTCAGCAGGTTCGACCTGCAGACCTCCTTTCAGTTACTCTCAGGTATTATTCGCCTATATTTTAGAAATTAGATTGTTACCAGAATCATGTGGTCAATTTCCACTTGTAGGTCTGAGTACGCTCGTTGGCGTTGGTCATCGGAGGGAGAGGGGGGCTTGTTGACGGGTAACAAACAAAGACCAATGCCGATTGAACCTCAAATAATTTCCAAATTTGATTTGGTTTTATAAAACCTCTATGAAATTTTCAAATTTTCATTCTAGTTTTCAAACTGTTTTGGACATTAAAAAACCTGATCACAATGAGCAATCGGGTAAGATTAAGTATCTTAGTATTTCTAGATCAAAATAGTAAATATGCTCAACAATAAAAAGGGAAGATTCAAAAAGTTTAAGTCAAAAAGACCTGATGGGTGGTATAGAGCCACAACATACATAGCAATGGTTGCTTCTCTTGTAAGTATTTTTAGCATCATTTATACAATTAAGCTAGGGTCTAAGTTGAATAAACTTAATTATAGCCCTCAGTTAATTGTTTCAAAATGTCAATTAACTGACTTTAAAAAACTTGGTTCAACTACTTTTCAATACTCAGTAAAAGCTATAGTTACGTTAAAAAATATTGGTAATAATAATGCCCATTTAATGATGTATGTATCTATTTGTATACCAGTTGGGGAAGATTTTTTAAGAAAAGAGAAAAATAAAAAGGATTTTGCAAAAAATGTGAGAGATGCACCACGAGAATATTATTCTGATAAACAGATTTATCCAACGCAAGAATTTATAGTGTCACCTTTAGTTGAAGGTCTTAATTCAGCTGATAGTATTTTTACTTTACATTTTTGGTTTGTTTACAAAAATGATAATGGTATAATTTATGATTCTTATTATTGGTATAGTGGTAAAATCATAAAAAATCCTGAAAAACCAATTTGTTTTGATAGTGAGAATAATTCATTCCACATATATAATTGGTGGGAAAGTTGGAGAATACGACACATTTATAAAATAAATGTGTCAAAAAGAAAAGGAAGCGGCATTCCCTGAATGAAAAAAGTCTCGCTGCTTTTTCTTGCTGATACTGCGTTGTGAAGAAGTAGGTGCCGACAGAGTAAATTTCAGAAATATCTTGATGCCATCCAAATTAATTTTCAATGTGTCAAAGAACGCCAGCTAAAGAATCTTTAAAGTCTACATAATCCACCTAAACATAGAATAGATTTCTTCCGTTAGTGGATGTTGGAGTGTGGAGCTACCTGTCGCTTTCTTGACTGGTAGCTCCTTTTTTAGTACATTTGGTATAAATCAATACAGTTATGGGAAAAATTATTGTATTATCAATTTTTGTTGTATTTCTATTTTCTTGTACGAAAGAAAAAGATACTACATTATCTTCTACATTAACCCTGACAGGAACATGGAATATGACATTCACTACTGGTTCAAATAATACATATTCTGGACCAATGGTTATTACTCAACATAGTGATAATTCATTGTCTGGTACTTTTGATTGGGGCGGAGGTCACTATACCTTAGATGCTACAAGCATTGTTAATGGTAATAAAGTGACTATTGACTGGCAGGGAAATATGCGTTTTAGCGGAACTGTCACCACTGCATTTGATTATATGACCGGCGATATTTCTGTACTTGATCTGGTTAGTAATAAATATAATCCCTATGGAACGTGGTCAGCTATTAAAAGTTCGAAGTAATCTAAAACGAATCATAAAATAATTTAGACATGAAAAGGATTATTGTATTATCAATTTTTCTTGTGCTGTTTGTAGTTTATCTATATGCACAAGGTCAGTCAACAAGTGCCCCTCAAGTCACCTTTAAATATTGTCTAGTAACTTTTGACCGATATGTTTCTTTCAAATATAATTACCATATTATCATTGATGGTGTAGATATAGAATCAGGTGATACAGAATCATTTATGCAACCAGCAACAAAATTAGGCGCAGAAGGTTGGGAAATGATTAGCGTGATTGAGGAGAGTAGATATTCTTCTATGTATTTTAAGAAAGCTATTTTGAAATAAATTATTAGTGTTGAGTTTAGCTCCTGTCATAACCTGGCAGGGGTTTTTCATGATTACTGACATGCATCATCCGTTGATGCATGTCGTCTGTATGAATATAGTCTAATTATCTGTTATACTGAAATATACATTTTTTTGCTTATTAACAAGTAAAAATCAATAACAATTTTAACATTAAATTTTAGATGAATTTGAGATACTATAGAATTGACATTGTGTATGTTATAATATAAATGCTGCTGAATTCAGAATTGTTCATATGGTTAAAAGGTTGTTAATAAAAGAACCTATTGAGGCTTGCAACGAGACATTTACATGCGTAATTTAGCAGATGATACTTTTAGTCAAAGTCTCAGAGTTCTTTAAAATAAAAACGAGGTGCTGCAACATCTCGTTCAAATGGTGAAATAAGTGCTGCAAATTTATACAGCTGGTTTCATTTGGGTTCATTAACCCTTTGTAATTGGAATAATCAGAAAGCTTCATCCACTTAACTGATTACCTTCCCTATTCATCATTCTTTCTTTGAAGGGGGTTTTTTAATCCCCTTCTTTTTTTACACTATAAAGATAGACTCTCCAAAATAAAAACGCAACTTCATGTTGTAACAAACATACATAAATTTGTCATAAGTTATCAACACATTATGAAAGAAAAAGCGGCATTCCCTGATTGAAAAAAAGTTTCGCTGCATTTTCGTGCTATCGCTGTGTAGTATAGAAGTAGGCGCCACCGATATCAAATTTCAGAAATAATTTAATACGATACAAATAAAATTAAAAGTGTAACTTTGATTATAAGACTGCGAAAAGATTTAACCCATGGATGCACAAATTGATTCTTATTTAACTACTCTATCTGAATCATATGGAGATAATCCAACTATTAAAAGTTTAATTCAAGCATTAACGATATCAGGATTTCCAATTGGTCCTGTGGCAGATACATTAATAGGTACATATGTAAATAATCTTAAAGCTCGTAGGCTTAAAAGCTTTTTTGAAGAATTAAATACTGGTGATGTTAAATTAACAGAAGAAAACATTGACCAGAATGACTTTTTACATGCGTACTTTTCAGTTGTGAATTATGTAATTAGGACAAGAAGTGATGAGAAGATTAAAAATTTTGCAAAAATTTTAAAGAAAATTTGTATAGGGACAATTGATATAAATGAATTTGAAGATTATACTGCAATATTCAATGAACTTTCAGATCGAGAATTTGCAATTTTAGCCATTAAATATCAATATGAGCAAAATTATGTTTCCAAAGCTTCTGAAATGAATCCCTATCTATTAACTATGTCATATTGGGAAGACTTTAAAAAAGATGTATGTGCCAAGGTTAAAATGACAGAAGAGGAACTCGATCCAATGCTTGTAAGAATACAAAGAACAGGTTGTTACAGTAAATTTGTAGGTTATACAGAAGATGGTCCAAATGAACGTGGAGACACAACAGCGCTATTTAAACGAATAAGATCATTAATTGACCAATAGTGAATATGATTATATAGATTTTTGCATTTTAAAACTAATATTATAATACCTTTTTACTTGCCTTGAACCAAAGAACCAGGGAGTCCCGCAATGTCGGAACGAGCCCGACGAAGTCAAAGTAACCAAAGAACGTTCAAGGTCCAATTAATAATTAAAATGTTGCTAAATATTCATTGTCTGTGCGCACGGACAAACCGGATCTATGCGGGAAAATAAGCACGGATTGCAACCGAGCAGAATTTTTATAGTTAACGGTGCGATGGCATACCGGAAATGGTGCGAACTTCATACAAAACGGTAGCGCCAATATGGCTGGTGTAGCAGGCGCCCGTTTTGGATGAAGTTAGCATTTCCGGCGCCCTTTTCTTTGGTTCATTTCTTTTGGACGAGCAAAAGAAATGAACAAATCTATAAAGCAGTAGTAACATTCTATATTACATGATTACTGGTTGTTTGAAATCCAGGGAAAGTAATACTATAAAAAATTATACTGCAAGATCGCAGGAGCATCTTTAGTGACTTAACCTGAACACCAGCACGTCGTGTCCTGCTATCTGAGCTTTGACTGCATCTCCTGTTGTTCCGGCTCTATTCCCGCTCCAGATGTTAAGGAGGTTGAATTTCTCCTTGCTGAAATCAACCTTAAAGTCAAAATCAGGGTCACTGATCATGTTTTCAGCCCAGTTGAATCCGAAAGATACGGGTTCTTTTTTACGATTGAGGAAGCAAACGGCCCACTCTTTGTTCTTCAGAGGTTTAACCCATACTTCAGTACTGTCAATATCTTTATATTTAAATGCCTGTATTCCGAGAGGATCCTGGTTAACTGCAATCATCTCTTTATTTGTGAGGATACCTACTGTTGAAGGATCGGCAGAGCGTACATCATTTCCCATGATAAGCGCAGATGCAAGCATGCTCCACATAGTAAAATGGCTCCGGTTTTCGCTTGCTGTCATCCCGTTCCCGACTTCCATCATATCAAAATCATTCCAGCCGTTCGGACCTGCATATTTCCGGATATCTTTTCTCATGCTTACAACTTTCATTACACCCCAGTCTTTATAACTGCCGTGGTCAACAACACAGTCAAAACAAGGTGCAATATCACCGCTGATCCGCCAGAGCTGTCCTATGTTTTTAGCCCATAACCAGGGCTGATTATCGCCCCATTCGCAAATGCCAAAGACAACGGGCCTTCCTGCGGCGAAAAGAGCGTCTCTCATCGTTGCATAAGCTTTCTCCGCTGTTAATCCTGCGGTGTTGCACCAGTCATATTTGAGATAATCAATTCCCCATGAAGCAAAAAGCTTTGCATCCTGCAATTCATAACCTTTGCTTCCCGGATAATCGCCACACGTTCTTGTGCCGGCACAGCTGTAGATTCCGATTTTCAATCCTTTTGAATGAATGTAATCAGCAAGAGCTTTTATACCACCTGGGAATTTTGCCGGATCAGGTACCAGGTTGCCTTCTTTATTCCTTTGTTTCATTGACCAGCAGTCGTCGATTATTATGTATTTATAACCGGCATCTTTGTAACCGTCTTTTACAAATGCATCTGCAACGGCTCTGATGAGATTCTCATTAATGTTCGTATTGAAAGTGTTCCAGCTGTTCCATCCCATCGGCGGAGTAGGTGCAAGGTTTGGAAATTTCTGACCTGAGGCTGCTACCGGAAGAAAAAGAAGCAATATGATCCACGTTTTTTTCATTTTTATAATATTTAGTTCTCTAAGTTAATAAATTCTGAGGAAAACCGATAGTAAAACAGACCGCAAGACTGCAAGACTGCAAGACTGCAAGACCGCTGGTCTTATTCTACCTTCTTCGCCATCATGTTATTTAAACTGAATCCTGTCACTTTTTTATCTTTATCAGTATGAAATCTGAGAAAGCCCCTGAATTCTCTTATAAAGAAATCACTGTCGGAAGTGAAATATACTTTCCAGTAAAGATCGCCAAGTACATTTATTGACAAGCCATTATCATTCTTCTTAAAGGTTGCCTGTGTTCCGTTAATAAGATATTTACCTGAATATTTAACCAGGATAGACGTATCTGGGTTAACGATCTTTTTTATCTCAGGCAGATAATAATCTTTCCATTTATATACAGTCGCAACTGCATTGACTATTTCTTCATAAAGAAGAGACCCGTTATCGGAATTGGTCATAATCACAACTCCTTCCCCGTTATCGCGACAACCGATAGCGGTACATTGAAATCCCTCATTACTTCCGTTATGGTTAAAATATTTCAAAGAACCAGTGACCCTGGAATTGACAAATGTTCCAAGCGCTGCGTCCTCAAGAACCGGAGTAAGTCTTAACCTGGTCATCTCCGGTGTCAGCACCTTTGAAGATTTTCCCTGCCATGAAAGCTGCGTTTCAATTATATATCTGCAAAGATCGACAGGATTTGTCCATAACCCTGCTGCAGCCTGTTCGGGATAGATATGGAACTTGCCTGGAATTTCCTTGCCATCGGCCCTATAGCCTGTAGCATACAACTCTTTATTTGTTCCGGCAGGTGGCTGAGTAAATGAGCTGCCTGTCATTCCAAGCGGATCAAGGACATTTTTTTGCATGAAGACATCAGAGGGCTGCTTTGTGACATCCACGACAATCATCTGGGAAACGGTAACCCCTCCGCCAGAATAGTTTACACTCTTCCCTGGTTCAGCTGATGATCGTACAGCTTGCGTATTGGCAGGCTTCTGACCATTCAGGATCTGCGGAAGGGATGGAATAGAATCTCCTTTTGCATAACCTGGAAAACCATGAATGGTCAGTCCTGCTGTATGGCTCAGCAGGTTTGATATGGTTATTTTTTTGTTATTGGATTTCTCATCATACGGAAACTTCCACGTGACCAGATACGTATTTATATCGGTGTTCAGGTCGAGTTTATTCTCCTGAACCAGTTTTAAAACTCCGACGCTATTAAGTGATTTGCTGATTGAGGCTCCCTGGAAGAGTGTATTCTCAGTTACGGGTCGATTTTCGGAAACATCGGCGAATCCGTATCCCTTCGCCCATTCGATCTGATAATTATGAATTACGGCAATGCTTACTCCGTTTATATTATATTTTTTCATCCGATCGGAAAGGTTCCAGGTATCATTGCTTCCTGTCTGAACCCATCCTGCCAGGCTGTTCTCAACCAGCTTGATCTTATCTTCGATTTCAGCAGGATATTTTTTTGCCTGAGGTTTCATCAAAAAAGCACTGATGGGAACAACCAGTATTAAAAAAAGAGCATATTTCTTCATATAAATAAAATTTGGATTAACTAAGATAAGAAATTTTGGGAAAAGGCAAAAGCTGTAAATCGTAGCGGAGGGAAGACTCCACCATAGGACTTCCAGCCTTCAAGACTTTAAGATTGCAGACTTTTAGACCGAACTAAATAGTATGAATTACACCCAAATTGAACAGAAAAGTGAAAAGTGAGGTAGATAGCGACATCCGAAACATGTAACTTATTTATATAATTGTGTAACACGATCCGGTATTTCGACACGTAACTTTGCTTTTTAACTAATAATCAAAAATTTATATCATGAAAAAGCACCTGTTACTTGGTTTTCTAATACTTTTTGTATTAAGCACTTCAGCATTTGCAGGTTTGAATAATCCGAAAAAGGATTCTGAAAAACCAGCGGTTTTGAACACCAGAGAAAATAAATTATCCAACGAGGAATTAAGCCGCATAACACGGCGGGCTGAGACAGATAATCTTTCTGAAAAGAATTTGGTAAATAAGGGGAGTAACAATTCGAACAAAGATCTGAGGTCAGCTCCGCAGGTTATTGTTGAGACCAGGCACAGAGGATATGGGATGTGGTACGGTGGTGGTGGCCTTCTTTTGGTTGTTATCCTTGTAATTATTTTAGTTTAATCAATAAGAGAAATCCTGTTATTGTCCATTCAACAATTATCAAATCATAATCGTTCGTTATATTTAACGGGCGATTATTTTTTTTAACCCACAGTACCTCAAAACTTCCAGACAAAACAGAACCGTTGAACCGTTGTACCGTTGTACTGATGTACCAAAATACCATTATACTTCCAAAGTACTGGACCTGGAGACTCCAGGACTTCCCAACTTCCATTCTTCCAGTTCTATCCTAATAAGTATCTTTACAGAAAATGACTCTCTTCCTGTAACCTTTTACTTCTTAAGAGGTTTACAGTATAAATTGAATGAAATAAAAAACTTTAAAGCTTGGATAGTCTGTCAGATAATGAGCTTATGCTGAAGGTAAAAAAAGGTGACGTTGATAAAATGGGCCTGCTTTATGAACGATATTATCGTCAGTTATACAGATTCATTTTTAATATGACCAGGCAAAAGGAATTGAGTGAAGACATGGTTCAGAATATTTTTTTGAGGATGTTGAAATACCCGGACGGATTTACAGGCTTTGGTGAATTTAAGATGTGGATGTACCATATTGCCAGAAATGTTGTGTATGATCATTTCAGGAAAGTTAAAAGAACTCCTTCTCATTCGGATGTGAGGGACTTTGAAGAAAGAATTGAGGGGGAACTGCATACCGATGCACCTATAGAGAAAGAGCAGGAATTAAAGGCACTTGAAAATGCAATGGAAAAATTAAGTGATGAAAACAGAGAATTATTGATTCTTTGCAGGTTCGAGGAGCTGAAATATACTGAAATAGCAAAAATACTGAATACAACGGAAGGTGCAATAAAAGTAAGAGTTCATCGGGCTTTGAACCAGTTGAAAAGCAACTATTTGAAAATTGAGAATTAAAAAGAATCAATATGAAATGCAAAGACTACAGGGAACAATTTGCCTCTCTTCTGAATAACACTCTCGATAAAACAAAAAGGAGTGAGATTGAAAGCCACCTGACAGATTGCGACGATTGCCGGGCAGAATATGAGGCATTTGAGAAGATTTGGAATCTTATGGGTGAAATTTCGCAACCGGAACCCTCTGAAGCTTTGAGGAAAGGCTTTAATAACGTTTTGTCTGATTACAGGGAAGAATTGAATGAAAGGAAAAATACGATAGGCGAATGGATGAATAAGCTACGTGAGTTCTGGGCGTTGCAGACACAGCCACGTTTAGCATTCAGCCTTTTATTAGTTGCACTTGGACTGATCGGAGGGTACCTGCTGCATCAGCCCGCGCAATCGGCAACTTCTTACAACAGGCAGATTGATTCTCTTTCATCGCAGGTTTCCGATCTTAAACAGGTAATGCTCCTTTCTCTTCTTCAGGACCCTTCAGCATCACAACGCATACGTGCTGTCTCATACACCGACGAAATCAGCAACGTTAATTATAAGGTCATTGACGCTCTGTTTACTACATTGAATGAGGATCCTAATGTCAATGTCAGGCTTTCAACTCTTGAAGCCCTTGTAAAATTATCGCGTGAACCAAGAGTACGTGAGGGCCTGGTCAGAAGCATAAATCTTCAGGAATCGCCCATTATGCAATCAGCCATAGCTGATGTTATGGTAAAATTGCAAGAGAAAAGCTCTGTTCAGTACCTGAAAAGACTTATGAATAAGAAAGGGTTGAATCATATGGTTAAACTCAATATCGAAAAAAGCATTCAGAAGTTGATCTGAAAACCAATTAATCAATATATAAAATGAAAAAAGCAATAGTTACCCTTTTAATGGGACTGGGAATAGTATGCTCTGTTAAGGAGGCAGACGCCAGGGAATTCAAGGAGCATATAAGCAAAGAGTTCACACTTTCAGGTGATGCAGGAAAAAGTACACTTTTCATTTATAATATTTCAGGATTTATTAAGGTGGAAGGTTACTCAGGGAATAAAGTAATACTTGAAATGGATAAGACCATTACTGCAGATGAAGATAAAACTCTTGAAACGGGTAAGAAGGAATTCAGGCTTGCCTTTGACGAAAGAACCGATACCATAATGGCCTACATTGCGGAGCCTTACGATTCGCGTCCTCACAGGAGTTGGCACTACAATGATGATCGCCAGGAAATAGAATACCAGTATAATGTTGATTTTATAGTGAAAGTGCCTTTCGGAATGAATCTCCATATCTCAACAGTGAATGACGGGATTATCTCCGTAAATAATGTCAGCGGGAATTTGCACGTAAATAATGTAAATGAAGAAATTTCAATTAAAAATGCAAAAGGTACAACCTATGCACATACAGTAAACGGTGATGTATCTGTAAGTTATCTGTCAAATCCTGCAGAGGAATCTTCATATTATACCATAAACGGGGATATACATGTAAATTATAAGCCCGATCTTTCAGCCGATCTTCAGTTTAAAAGCATGCATGGCGATTTCTTCACTGATTTTCCCGGAGCAGAGCCGCTGCCGCCCACTGTCACTAAAGTAAAGGAAAAGAAGGGTGATGGAACAGTTTATAAACTGAATACTACTACATCTGTCCGCTTTGGCAAAGGCGGCAGGACATTCAAATTCGAAACACTTAACGGGAACGTCTATATTAAAAAACAATCTTAAATTTTACAATTATGAAAAAAATGAAAATTGCAGGCCTGATATTGCTCAGCCTGATTATCGTAACACAATCGTTTGGACAGAGCGGATCGAACGAACAGCTAACTGTGCCCCTGAGCAGTCCCGGAAAACCATATTCCTTAAAAGTGCATCTTGTTTCAGGGTCCATAAAGGTAGCTAGTTATGAAGGCAAAGATGTCATAATCAATGTAATCCCCAGGGATGGCGACAAAGAAGACGAATCGAATGCCGTGGAAAACGGTATGAAACGTATATCAACTCATGGCAGCTATGAAGTCACTGCCAAGGAGGCTGATAATAATGTAACGGTTAATACAGGTAACCCTAACAAAGCAATTGATCTGGATCTTAAGATCCCACAGGATGTCAAGCTTCAGATAGGAACGGTAAATGATGGTGAAGTAACTGTCGAAAATGTGAGAGGAGAACTTGAAGTTAACAATGTCAATGATAAGATAACTCTTACGAATATTTCAGGTTCAGTGGTCGCCAACACCGTGAACGGTGATATAAATGTGACGTTCAAAACAGTTGACCCTAAGGCACCAATGTCTTTCTCCACTTTGAACGGAGACGTCAATGTAACTCTTCCGGCAGATACAAAGGCAAATCTGAAACTAAAATCCGACAATGGTGATGTATTCAGCGATTTTGATATCGACATCGATAAGACTCCTGCTAAAATAGATAAGACAACTGAACCCGGTTTGTATAAGATAAAAAAAGATGACTGGGTCTCCGGAAAGATTAATGGCGGAGGACCTGAAATGATGATGAAAAATATGCAGGGGAATATTTATGTGAAAAAAGGGGCCAAATAAAGTTTCGACTATTAAGTTTAGGTTAATCAATGTTGTTCAGATTTGCATGACTGCCTGTTCTGAACGGCATTGTTTTTTGCTTTAAAATCCGAATTTTAATTTTTACCCTTTGTGTTACTTTGAGTTATACTTTATGTACCTTAGTGTTAGTTTCCTTTTACCACAAATGGTCGTAAAGTGAGGCACAAAGACTCACAAAGTGAATAAAGAGGAATTAAAGCCTATTCAGATAACCTACATCACTTTTTATTTCTAATGAAAGCATTAACGCCAAATTTAAAAATAAGTAATTACTGGATTGTGGCAATCCTTTTCATAATTGCCAAACTGTGTCTTCATTTTTTTACAAATACAAACTATGAGCTTCACCGCGATGAGATGCTTTATTTCAATATGGCCGGCCATTTGAGTTTTGGTTATGCAACTGTACCTCCGGTTACCGGATTCCTGGCTTTTGTTATAAAGTGTATTTTCGGCTATTGGGTTTTTGGTATCCGCCTGATTCCGGCATTGCTGGGTGCTGCATCACTTTTCATAATCGCTAAGATAGTTAAGGAACTGGGCGGAAGCATTCTTGCCTTAATCATTGCTTCTACTGCATTCCTGTTTTCAACCGGTTTCTTGCTTTTCGATACTCTTTTCACTCCAAATGTTATTGAACAGTTCTTATGGCTCCTGATAACATATTTTTTGTTCAGAATGATATCTAAGAACAATCCTAAATTATGGTTAGTGATCGCGATTCTGCTTAGTGTAGCATTCCTGAACAAGTACTCCGTGTTATTCTATATACTTGGATTTATTGTTGCAATATTATTCAGCAACCACAGGAGGTTTCTGAATTCGAGGTACTTCTGTTATGCTATACTCATCGGAATAATCATTATTCTTCCTAACCTTATCTGGCAATATTTACATGGCTGGCCCGTGGTTTACCATATTGGGGAATTAAAAAGAACGCAGATGGTCAACCTGACATACTCTGACTTTTTTATTGACATTTTCAGTTTAAACCTGGCTTCTTCTCTGATCTGGATAACAGGTCTGATATCACTTTTAATACTGAAAAAGGAGAAAGAAAACCGGTTTATAGGAGTAGGCTCATTATTAGTTATCCTACTCTTTTTATTCTCAAAAGGGAAAGGGTATTATATTCTCGGAATAATTCCATTCCTCTTTGCAGCAGGTGGTTATGTTTTGGAGAAATATCTGAAAAACAGATTGATTTATATAAATTATGTGGTTCTTATAATCACTCTTTTTTTCTCCCTAATTGCATTACCATTCGGAATACCTTTATTATCGATTGATAACCTGTTGAAATATAAGGAGAAGACAGCTCATTTTATAATTTATCCTTTTTACCGTTGGGAAGACGGGAAAATTCATAGTATTTCTCAGATATATGCCGATATGAACGGATGGCAGGAGTTAACCGGCTATGTTGCAAATGCATATAATCAGTTATCAAAAGAGGGGCAAAGAAAATGCACCATCTATGCAGAGCGGGATTATGGCAATGCCGCAGCAATTAATTTTTATGGCAAAGAATATAATTTGCCTGAAGCGATTACATTTCTTGAAAGTTACGTGATGTGGGCACCCGATACTATTCCTGATGGTCCTTTCATCTATATTAACAGTGAAATTGGCGATATAAAAAAGCTCTTCAATAATGTCAGGGAGATTGGATGCGTAAATAATGCATACTCACGGGAAAAAGGACTTTTGGTATATCTGTGCACTGAGCCGGCAGTTAATGTGCAGGAGGTGTACAGACAAAAAGCGATAGAGGAAAAGAAACTCTATCGTTAGCAATTTTATGCTGATTCATTTACTTATTTGTCACAACAATCCTGATTCATGCGCACCTTAGTGTAATTAATTTGTGAAATATTTTAGAAGACAATGGAAATAAGAGTCAAACCCGTAGCGACAGTAAAAAACTCGCGAAAGACTCCATCAGATGATTTCTGGGGAGAAATTATTTCGGAAGTAGAGCTGTGTGATCATATTCCCGATGAGGCATTTGAAGGCATCTCAGCCTTTTCACATCTTGAGATCATCTACTTCTTTGATAAGGTTAAACAAAGTGATATTATTTTCTCAGGAAGGCCGCGTGGAGATCCTGGTTATCCGGTAACAGGAATATTCGCACAAAGAAAAAAGGACCGTCCGAATACTCTTGGTCTTTGCACGGTTGAATTACTGGAGCATAAAGGGAGAACACTAAAGGTTAAATATCTTGATGCCATCGACGGAACTCCTGTGCTTGATATTAAACCTGTTTTTAAGGAATATAAGGTAGAAGGAAATATCAGACAGCCCGGCTGGGTGAGTGAACTTATGAAAAATTACTGGAAATAGCAATTTCCACAATAGGTAAGATAAATTTCTAAATATTAGTTAGATGGAAAGAAAGCTGGAAAAGTTATTCTTGCAGATTCTGTTTTTATCCAATTCTGATTAAGTTTGTAAACTAAATTTAATCCATATGAAAACGTTCGTAAAAAGAATTCCGTTGACGATAGTCGTCTTATCCATTTTTCTTCAATTCAGCAGGGCCAATATTTCATTACCTGAAATATTTTCAGACAACATGGTTCTTCAGCAAAATTCTTTTGTGACCATCTGGGGCTGGGCAAAAACCGGAGAAACGATTGTAAT
This sequence comes from Bacteroidales bacterium, assembly GCA_003157015.1. Taxonomy (GTDB): domain Bacteria; phylum Bacteroidota; class Bacteroidia; order Bacteroidales; family VadinHA17; genus LD21. The sequence continues at coordinate 1,395 of PMIJ01000094.1, read as the reverse complement.
GAAAGCTGATTGGATGGATAAGGATATGAGTACTTTAACAGATACCGAAGGGAACTGGAAGATAACAATTAAAACTCCTTCGGCAGGTGGCCCCTACAATATTCATCTCAAAGGCTACAATGAGATAATACTGAAAAACGTGTTAATAGGAGAGGTATGGTTATGTTCGGGACAATCTAATATGGAGATGTCAGCCCAGTCGGGGATTAATAACGGCGAGGAAGAGATTAAAAACGCCAATTGGCCTGAGATAAGATTTTTTACTGTCGGAACAGCCACCTCACGCTATCCCCAGGATCATCTGGCAGGTAAATGGACGGTCTGTACCCCTGATGAAATGAGGACATTTAGCGCAATAGGATATTTTTTTGCACGAAAGCTGAATAAAGAACTGGGTGTACCGGTAGGAGTGATAAATTCGAGCTGGGGAGGAACACCTGCTGAAGCATGGATGCCTGAGGAAGTTATTCAGAAAGATAACTTCCTGCATGAAGCTGCGGCAAAACAAAAACCGGTGCCATGGGGACCTGTTGCTCCGGCCATGATTTATAATGCAATGATATCACCCCTGACACCTTTTCATATTGCAGGGGTCTTATGGTACCAGGGTGAAGCGAATACGATTAACGCATATGCATATAAAGAATTGCTTTCAGCTTTGATCAAAAGCTGGAGGATCAAATGGGGTTATGATTTCCCCTTTTATTACGCCCAGATAGCGCCATACAAATATGGCAATCCATTTGAAGGAGTTGAGGTCAGGGATGCCCAAAGAAGGGCTCTTGACGTACCAAATACCGGAATGGCTGTACTCAGCGATCTGTGCGACACCCTCAACATTCATCCGAAAAATAAGCAGGATGCAGCCTTGCGCCTGGCTAATATTGCATTGAACAGGTACTACAAAAAGACAATACCGGAAGATTCAGGGCCACTGTTTAAGGATATGACAATCGAGAAGAACAAAGCTATAATTTCATTTGACCATAGTGAAGGTCTGCATGTTGTAGGGGCAGGAGGTAAACTGACTTATTTTGAGATCGCGGGTGAGGATAAGATATTTTATCCGGCTGATGCAAAAATAAAAGACCAGAATGTGGTTGTTCAGTCAAAAAAAGTGAAGATACCTGTTGCTGTTCGATTTGCATGGACTAACACGGCTGTTCCAAACCTGTTTAACGGTGCAAATCTGCCGGCATCGTGCTTTACCACAAAATAGAAACTTGATGCTATATTTTCTCTGTGGCACTCTGTGATTCCTCTGTGCCACTCTGTGTAACCAAAATCTACTTATCCTTATAGTCAAAAGCTTAAATGGGGTACCTGGGTATTGGCGGTGTAACAACAGGTTGTTCTTTATTGAGTTTAATAAGGGATGTTCATAAATAGTGAAAA
>PMIJ01000067.1 GCA_003157015.1 Bacteroidales bacterium | reverse complement strand
ATCCGAAATGATCTTTAGGTGACTATAGCGTCGGGGTTCCACCTCTTCCCATTCCGAACAGAGAAGTTAAGCCCGACAGCGCCGATGGTACTGCAATTTTGGGAGAGTAGGTCGTCGCCGACTTTAATCAGAAGGGCGTTCCGTTTCGGAACGCCCTTCCTTTTTATATCCTCGGTAATGCCACGGTCATTGCGAGGAGTGAAACGACGAAGCAATCCCATGGGATCATTAAGACAAAAAAAAAAGACCTGCACCGGCAAGTCCCTCTTTTTCTAAAATCCAAGACTCTATTAATAGAATTTATACCTTTTATCAATAATATTTGCACTCCTGCGAAGAGCATCATAAGCTTCGTAGGTACCTCTCATCTGGAAAGTGGTTTTCAACCTGTTTTGCAATAACTTAACATCTTCCCCGGGAGTAGTGGTTATATTATTGGCAACCAGCAGAAACACACCATTATCACCTTTGACCGGCCCTTCGATTACTCCCTGTTTAGCTGCAGATGCTGCAGCTATCAATGCAGGTTCCGTACCTGCACCCGCTACAGTATATGACCTGAAATTGATCTTGGTAGCCTCCTGAACAGTTAACCCCATAGACCTGCCGATATCCTCAATTGTTTTTCCTGAGCCAATATTTTTCTTAAATTCAGACGCGATAAGTTCAGCTTTTTTATCTTTCATAATAGCGAACTTTATATCATTCTCAACATCTTTTTGCGGAGCTATCCCATCCTCCTGTACCTTTGTACAATATGCGACTACATATTTTTCTCCTACCTGAAAAACTGCCTGCTGGCTATTATCCAGAATTATCCTTCCTTTTTCTGCCTGAAACAAAGCCATGATCAATGACCTTGGATTGTCAAGTCCGGGAAGAGTTTTTTGCTGGGGCCCTATTGAATTAGATACTCTCTTGTTCAATTTTTTTTCAGCAATTGTTTTTATGAATTTTTCATATGTATCATTCGTACCTGCAAACTGACTTGCTTCACTATATGCTTTTTGATTAGTTAATGAGCCAGGTGTGATTTTCCGGTCAATATATCCGATATTGTATTTACGAACCTCTTTTGATTGTGCAAGAATCTCAATAATGTGAATTCCAAAAGTTGTTTCGGCTGTCTTTATCTCGCCCTTTTTACCCGTAAAGCAGGCATTATTAAAAGGCAGCACCATTTTGCCTTCTGTAAACCAACCAAGATCTCCACCGATTTTTGCCGAACCCTGATCGTCAGAATTAGCCATTGCCAGAGTTTCAAAAGAAGTACCAGATTTAATTAATTTAATAAGGCTGTCAGCCTGGTGTTTTGCAACATCTAGCGATCTTGTATTGCCGGTTGATAAGAGTATGTGACGAACATGAACTGAATCGGGTCTGTCGCCGACTGCAAGCAACTTGGCTAATTTATATACGCCATTCTCAATATATGGGCCGAAAACACTCTTTAAATCTTCTTTTTTCGCCCATTCCTTAAGATTATCAGGGACGCTGCTTATAGGAACAAAAGATCCGGTATATCTTGAGTCAGAACTCAGATTAATCAATTCAACAGGATCAGTTGCTGTAGAAAAATCATCTTTTGTTCTGTTAATCCATTGTTCAGTCTGTTTTATATCATCATCAGAAGGTATAACATCAAAAGTCACATATTCGATATCTCTCAATGCAGTCCTCTTGTAGTTTTCTTTGTGTTTTGCGTAGTAAGCTTCTAAATCACTTTCATGAATTCTGATTGAAGAATCCGGTACTGATGCATAATTTTTAAGAATGTAACTGAAATCAACAGTATTGGCAGTAAGATTCTTTTCAAACTCAGCCTGCTTTGAGGTAACGAACAGGCCTTTGGAAACCAGATTATTATATTTCGTATTAGTCCTGTCATTTATAATCTCGTTTTCAAAAAACAGCCAGTATTTTTTTGCTGTTTCATCAACCTCAGTCTGTTTCAGAAAGTTCACAAGAAATGATTTATTGAAAGTTCCGGTCTTCTGATCCGTGAACAGTTGCTGGACAATCTGGTGGGGATTGTTTCCGAGAACAAGTTCATCAACCTCTTCAGTGCTCACACCTAATCCGAGTTTCTTGTATTGCGGATCAAGTATTTTTTCTCGTAACATCTGCTGCCAGGTTTGTTCCCTTAATGACTCATTAGTTGCTTCATCAATGTTCGTTCTGCCTGATAATTTGTATATCTCCAATAGGTTCTGCAATTTTAGTTCATAATCCTGATATGAAATATATTCTCCACCGATCTGGCCGATTTCATAATATTTTTTCTGTTTAAGTCTCTGACCTCTTCCCTTTCCGAAGAAATCACTGACAACGAAGAGAAAAAGTGAAAAACCAATTAATCCCGCAACTAATACTCCGGCTTTCTCGCGTAAAAATTGAAGTGCTGACATCTAATATATACTTTAATAATTAATAGAAGTTTACCTTTTTTAATACAGGCGACAAATATAACAAATTTTCATTAAAACTCTGACCTGTCATTAAATTGTTATGGGTTCTCTAATTGACAGATTCAGATCAGGTATAACATGCTGAACGTAGTGCATTAATTTGATATGGATAAAATGGGTCGGATTGCCAAAAACATGAAAAAAACTCGAAATAGTACAAAAAAAATAGGGGTATGTTGATAAAAATGTGCGAAAAAACTTCAGAAACAGGCAAAAAACAGAGTGGATATTAAAAATAGTTATATTTTTGTAAAAAAATATTTAAAAAAATGGCAGAACTTAGATTTAGTGCTTTAAGAGAAGTATTCAGCAGGGGACCTGTTGAAGTTACTACACCGTCGAAAATTGTTTCCGAATACTACGGAGAAAATGTTTTTGATCTTCCTAAAATGGAACGTTTCCTTTCTAAAGAGGCTTACAAGGTAGTGAAACGTGCAATTGATGAGGGAAAATCCTTAACCCGCCAAGAGGCTGACCAGGTTGCTATGGGGCTAAAAGCATGGGCCACAGGTAAAGGTGCAACTCATTATACTCACTGGTTTCATCCTCTTACCGATGGAACTGCTGAAAAACATGATGGATTCATTGAGATTGTTGAAAATGGACAAGTTGTTGAGAAATTCTCAGGAGAAGTTCTTGTACAATCTGAACCGGATGCTTCCAGTTTCCCCAGTGGTGGTCTCCGCAATACATTTGAGGCAAGAGGATATACTGCATGGGATGTTTCGTCACCTGTGTTTATTGTAGGAACCACACTCTGTATACCAACAATATTTGTTTCATGGACAGGTGAAGCTCTTGATTATAAAGCACCTCTACTTAAAGCTCTTTCTGAACTTGACAGGGCTGCAACTGACGTCTGCCAATATTTTGATAAAGATGTTACCAAAGTAATTGCCACACTTGGGTGTGAACAGGAATACTTTTTGATTGATGATGCTTTGTATTATGCCAGACCTGATATTGTTCTGGCTGAAAGAACTCTGATGGGCCACCAGTCATCAAAAGATCAGCAGCTTTCCGATCATTATTTTGGTTCTATTTCGGAAAGGGTTATGGCTTTTATAGAAGACTTTGAATGTGAGGCTTATAAACTCGGAATTCCTGTTAAGACGCGTCATAATGAAGTAGCTCCGAATCAGTTCGAAAGTGCTCCGATCTTTGAGGAGGTAAATCTCGCAGTTGACCACAACCTGCTATTGATGGATGTTATGAGAAGGGTAGCCCGGAAACATAAATTCAGAGTTTTATTTCACGAAAAACCATTTGCAGGAATTAATGGTTCAGGGAAACACAATAACTGGTCGATGGCCACAAATACCGGGGTCAACCTTTTATCTCCGGGAAAAAATCCAAAAACCAACTTGCAGTTTCTTACATTCCTCGTAAATGTTATCAAAGCAGTGAATGACAGCAATGATGTTCTAAGGGCATCTGTAATGAACGAATCAAACTCATATAGACTTGGAGGTCACGAAGCTCCTCCTGCAATAATTTCAGTATTTCTTGGTACTTACCTGATAAATATGCTTGAAAATATAGCACGGAAAGTAACCGATAAGAAAATGACTCCGGCTCAAAAAACCGAACTTAAACTTGGAATTGGCAAAATACCTGAAATTCTGCTCGATAATACTGACAGAAACAGAACATCTCCATTCGCTTTTACTGGCAACAAATTCGAGTTCAGAGCTGTAGGGTCCTCAGCAAATTGCAGTCCTGCAATGATTGTTCTCAATGCTGCAGTTGCTTATCAACTGACTCAGTTTAAGAAAGATGTGGATGTTATTATTAAAAAAGGTGTAAACAAAGATGAAGCCATCTTCCAGGTATTGAAAAAGTATATTCTCGAATCAGAGAGAGTATTATTTGAAGGTGATAATTATAGTAAAGAGTGGCATGCGGAAGCAAAGAAAAGAAAGCTCTGCAACCTTGCCAGCGTACCAGAGTCAATAAGCCTGTATCTGACAAAAGCATCGAGAGAAGTTCTTGTCGGATCCGGAGTTTTTACAGATAAAGAGCTTGAGAGTCGTGTTGAGGTTGAATATGAGAAGTTCGCTAAAAAAGTGCAGATAGAATCAAGGGTACTGGGCGATCTTGCAATGAATCACATTGTTCCTATTGCAATTACATATATGACCTCTCTCATTGAAAATGTTAAAGGGCTCAAGGAAATCTATAATAACACGGAATATGAGAGACTTGCCGGAGCGCGTAAAGAGGTAATAGTCACTATTTCTGATCATATATCAATGATTAAGAAGCTTGTGAGCGAAATGGTAGATGCGCGCAGAAAAGCTAATGTAATTGAGGATAATTACAAGAAAGCAATAGCTTATGAAAGCAAAGTTAAGCCATACCTCGATGAGATCAGGAATCATATTGATAAACTTGAGCTTGTTGTTGATAATGAAATGTGGCCTCTTCCGAAATACAGAGAGTTGCTTTTCACAAGATAAGGTTAGTTAGTTCTTTTATACTTGGATCAAAAGGATCCCTTTTTGGGGATCCTTTTTTTTTATTAATGGACTGTCTTTAATCCTGTAGATTTCTTCATCGATTTTCTTCGTTTACCCCGGCCCCAAGGGGAGCGAAGAACCGACGACATGAAGTGGAGGAGCTCGACGAAGTCAAAATCAATTTACTCCCCTTGGGGATGGGGTAAATAAATTGATTTTCAAGCGATCTTTGATTAGTATTTCATTATTAGAGCTACTTATAATTATTTATAATAATATCGAATCCTACACGTTTATTATTATTACCGGAATTCCCTAAATTGATTACTTTTATAGTCAAATTGAAGGCAGAATCATGAAACAACTTGTACTCTTTTCTGTATTATTGATTTTTGTTACTTCTATCGAGGTTACGGCTCAGAAACGTAAATCAGAAAGAGCATATTCTTCGTTTGCTGCCGGGGAATATTATGATGCAATTGATCTTTTCAAGGATGCATATTCCAAAACTAAAAAAGCAGAAAAAAACACACGGACTGATCTGGTATTCATGATTGCTGAATGTTACAGGCTGACCAACGATCCAAAAAATGCTGAAATATGGTACAAGCTTGCCGTAAAATCATCTTCTTCCAAGCCTGAAGCTCAATTCTGGCTGGCAGAGTCAATGAAGAAAAATGGAAAGTATTCTCTTGCTATTGACGAATTTAAAAAATATAAGCAGATAGCTCCTTCAGATTCCCGAGCAGAGCAGGAAATACGATCGTGTGAGCTGGCTATTGAGTGGCTGAGAAATCCCGAAGCATATAAGGTCGATGAACTTAAAGATGTAAACTCAAAAGAATCGGATTTCAGTCCGGCCTATGGACGCGATGATTTTGGACTTATTTATTTTACTACCTCACGCGATGGGACAATGGGTAAAAAGACGCATGGCGCTACCGGCCAGAATTTTACTGATATTTTTGAAAGTAAAGTTGACAAAAAATCAAAATGGAGCACCCCGGTACCTGTTGATGGAATAAACAGTGAGTTTGAGGATGGAACACCTTCCTTTTCATCTGATTATAAAGAACTTTATTTTACCCGATGTGAAGTAGGAAAACGCGAAAAGAAGGGTTGTGTAATAATGTACACCAGAAGGACCGGTGATAAATGGAGTGCTCCCAAGAATCTTCAGATCCTGCCTGATTCACTTGTAGCGGCACATCCTTCAATATCGAAAGATGGCCTAACTTTATATTTTGTCTCTGACATCGCAGGTGGTTTTGGTAAAAAGGATATCTGGAAAGTAACCCGACTGAGGCCCGGTGATGCCTGGTCAAAGCCGGTTAATCTTGGTCCGGATATCAATACAGCAGGAGATGAACTATTTCCATATATCAGGGAAGACGGCACATTATATTTTTCTTCAGATGGGCATATTGGAATGGGTGGTCTCGATATTTTTAAAGCCAAACCCCAACCAGACGGCAGTTGGGTAGTGCTGAACATGAAGCCCCCGATAAACAGCTTTGCTGACGATTTTGGCATTGTGTTCGAAGGTGAGAACGAAAAGGGAATATTCAGTTCTACAAGGAAAGGAAAGGGGAATGATGACCTGTATACCTTTGAGTTGCCACCATTGAAATTCAATGTCACAGGTCTTGTGAAAGATGAAAAGACAGGAACTTCTATTCAGGGATCAGTTGTGCAGTTGATTGCAAGTGACGGATCAAACCTTCAGGCTGAAACAGGTATTGGCGGAGATTTTAAATTTAACCTTAAAGCTGATGTTGATTATATCTTTCTAGCTTCAAAAAGAGGTTATCTGAACGGAAAAGAAAAAGAAACAACCAAAGGTCAGGATAAAAGCCGCGAATTCATGGTTACAATTTTGTTGACAGCTATCGACCGCCCAATTGAACTTCCGAATATTTTATACGACTTTGACAAATGGGACCTCAGGCCCGAATCTATGGTATCGTTGGACAAACTGGTTGAGACTCTTACTGATAATCCAAATGTAACAATCGAACTTATGTCTCATACCGATACCAGGAATACTGAAGAGTATAACCTGATTCTGTCGCAGAAAAGAGCCCAATCGGTTGTCACTTACCTTTTGAGCAAAGGAATTGAACTCGACAGGCTCACTGCAAAAGGTTATGGAAAATCAAGTACGAAAGTCGTTGATGCAGCCATAGCCGCACAATATCCGTTCCTGAAGGTAGGCACACAACTTACTGAACAGTTTGTCAACAACCTTCCTACTGATGAAGAGAAAGAGATTGCTCATCAGATAAACCGGAGGACCGAGTTCAAGGTTTTGAGAACAGATTATGAACCACCCAAGAAGTAAGAACCGATTATCTTATGCCATTAATGATGGGGAGAAAGGGAGAGGGGGAGATTGGGAGAGATTGTGAATAAAAATCATTTTTGACAATGAAAAAAATATTTTATCTCCTGTTCCTTACTCTCATTGAATTAAATTATTCATTTTGCTCATCTCAAACAAAACCAATCCGTATTCTGGTAATTACCGGGGGCCACGATTATAACATTGAAAAATTCAATCAGATGCTGGGGGGGCTTGGCAATGATATATCCTGGCATGTGGCTGAGTTACCGGGTGCTTATGATATGTTTCTTCCGGAGAATAGAAATAAGTATGATGTCCTGGTATTTTATCATATGTGGCAGACAATTACATTGGCGCAGGAAAATATGGTTGCTGACTGCATCAGGTTGGGAAAACCTCTGGTAGTATTGCATCATAGCATTTGTGCTTTCGACGACTGGCCTGAATACACAAATATTATAGGAGGAAAATATTTTCACAAACCAACAACCTTAAATGGGAAAGAATATCCTGCTAGTTCATACATACATGATTTGCATTTCAAAGTCAGAATAGTCAGCCATGACAANNCGGTTACAAGAGGGTTATCTGATTTTGAAATTTTTGACGAAACATATAAAGGATTTTATGTCGAAGAAGGTATAACACCTTTGTTGACAACCGATGAACCAAGCAGTACACCGGTTATAGGATGGTCAAAGATGTATGGTAAAGCCCGGATAGTAACTTTGCAAAGCGGACATGATGTACCCACGTTTGAAAATCCAAATTATAGAAAACTTCTCAGACAAGCTATTGAGTGGGTATATAAAAATGGGGAATAATTTAAAACTGCACAACGTCCTGTGTCATAGTAAGATACTTTTTTCAAGCCCCATGGGGCGTAATATTCTTCATCTTTCATCTTTTTTCTATCTTTGTTGCCATATCTGATCTAACATGGCAACAGAATTAAAATACAATAAAAGAGGTGTTTCTTCAACTAAAGAGGATGTTCATGCTGCAATCAAAAATTTAGACAAAGGGCTATATCCTGGTGCGTTCTGCAAGATAGTACCCGACATACTGGGAGGCGACAAAGAGTTCTGCAATATTATGCATTCTGATGGAGCAGGTACAAAATCATCACTTGCATATATCTACTGGAAAGAGACAGGCGACCTCTCGGTATGGAAAGGATTAGCTCAGGATGCTATTGTAATGAATTTAGATGATCTTTTATGTGTAGGTGCCTATAACAATATTCTCTTTTCATCAACAATCGGACGAAATAAAAATCATATTCCGGGTGAAGTAATCGCTGCAGTCATTAATGGAACAGAAGAGGTGCTTGAAGAGCTCAGGGATTTGGGGATCGGTATATGGTCGACAGGTGGAGAAACAGCTGATATGGGAGACCTGGTGAGAACAATTGTTATCGATTCAACTGTCATAACCAGGATGAAAAGATCGGAGGTTATTTCAAATCATACTATAAGTGATGGCGATATAATCATTGGCTTGTCATCATCGGGAAAAACAAGCTATGAAAAAGGGTATAACAGCGGGATGGGGAGCAACGGACTGACATCAGCCCGCCACGATCTTTTTGCTCCTTATCTTGCTTCAAAATACCCCGAAAGTCTCGATACGACTTTACCTTATGATCTGATTTATTCTGGCAGGTACAGACTTACCGACCCTATAGATGGTTTAGATACCGATGCCGGGAAACTGGTGCTTTCCCCTACCAGAACATATGCTCCTGTTATAAAAAAGATAATTGAGGCCATGCATTCTGAAATACATGGAATGGTTCACTGCTCGGGAGGAGGGTTAACAAAAGTCATGCATTTTGTCGATAATATGCACATTGTAAAAAACGATTTATTTCCGCTGCCCACATTATTCCGCCTGATTCATGAACAATCAGGAACATCCTGGGAAGAAATGTATAGAGTATTCAATATGGGTCACAGGTTTGAGATATATACCAATTCTAAGAATGCAGCAGAAATTATAAGTATTGCATCCGGATTCAATCTGGAAGCAAAAGTAGTAGGTTATTGTGAAGCCTCTGAAAAGAAAAGGCTTACAATAAATTCCGAATTCGGGAAATTCGAATATTAGGTAGTAATACCTTGTTCCCATTTTTTTTATTTACCTCTCCCCAAACCCCTCCCCCAAGAGGGAGGGGCTTATCTGATTACGCCACTGAAAGTTACCCCCTTCTCTCCTGTGAGAAGGGGACAGGGGGATGAGGCAGATAGATATTGAGATGATGTGTGATGCCCCGGATGAATTATGTGTAAATTTCCTTCTTTTTTATTACCTTTGCACGCTGAAAATTTATCAGATTATGGCAAACAACATGATTCTTGAGAGGCTGGAGGGCGTGAAATCAAGGTTTATAGAAGTTGGCGAGCTTCTTACACAACCCGATATTCTCTCTGATATGAAGAAGTATGTCAGATTAAATAAAGAATATAAGGACCTCTTGCCGATAGTTGAGTCATATGAAAGATACAAGCTGGCACTAAGTAATATAACAAGTACAAAAGAGCTGCTTGCGACTGAGAAGGACGAAGAGATGCGCGAAATGGCAAAAGCCGAACTGGATGAACTTACTTCTCATATACCTGAAATGGAAGAGGAAATCAAAATGCTTATTATTCCTGCAGATCCCGAGGATGATAAAAACGCTGTAATGGAGATAAGGGCAGGAACAGGAGGAGATGAGGCAAGCATTTTCGCCGGTGACCTTTTCAGAATGTACAGTAAGTACTTTGAGACTAAGGGATGGAAAGTTGAAGTAAATAATTTATCGGAGGGAACCGCAGGTGGTTATAAGGAGATAGTTCTGAGTATAACAGGAGAGGGTGTATATGGAATAATGAAATATGAATCGGGTGTTCACCGTGTTCAGAGAGTACCTCAAACTGAAACACAGGGGCGCATTCATACATCCGCCGCATCAGTAGTGGTTCTTCCTGAGGCAGATGAATTTGATATTGACCTGAGGACTGAAGATATCAGGAAGGATACATATTGCTCATCAGGACCAGGAGGTCAATCGGTGAATACAACATATTCTGCTATCCGTCTTACACATATTCCATCAGGTATCGTCGTTACATGTCAGGATGAAAAGTCGCAACTCAAGAATTATGACAAGGCACTTAAAGAGTTAAGGACCAGGCTTTATAATCTTGAATATCAGAAATATCTCGATGAAGTATCACATAGAAGAAAGACAATGGTTTCGACCGGCGATCGCTCGGCAAAAATCAGAACATATAACTATCCTCAGGGCAGGATGACTGACCACAGAATCAATCTTACAATCTATAATCTGCCTTCAATCCTCGATGGGAACATCCAGGAAGTGCTTGACAAACTCCAGATGGCAGAAAATTCGGAACGTTTAAAAGAGAGTAATATTTAATCCGGTTAACTATGGATCACAGGAAATTATTTGAGAACATAGTCAAAAAGCGCTCCTTCCTTTGTGTCGGGCTAGATTCAGAAATTGAAAAAATACCTTCTTTCCTTCTGAAGGTTAAAGACCCGGTATTTGAATTCAACAAGCGGATCATCGATGCAACTCATGAATATACAGTGGCGTATAAACCGAATGTTGCATTTTATGAATATTACGGAGCTAAAGGATGGGTATCACTAGAATCAACAGTGAAGTATATAAAAAGCAATTATCCTGAAATTTTTGTAATAGCAGATGCCAAACGTGGAGATATTGGTAATACATCTAAGATGTACGCGAAAGCTTTTCTTGAAAACATGCCTTTTGATGCAATTACTGTGGCTCCTTATATGGGCGAAGATTCAGTTACACCATTCCTTTCTTTTAACGATAAATGGGTTGTTCTGCTGGCACTTACATCCAATAAGGGTGCAGATGATTTTCAGTACCACAACGAGGATGGGATAAAGCTTTTTGAAAGAGTATTATCTGTATCTCAGAAATGGGGTACTATTAATAACCTTATGTATGTTGTTGGAGCAACTAGAGCGGAAATGCTTAAAGGCATTCGAATGCTTGTGCCTGATCATTTTCTTCTTGTTCCGGGGGTAGGGGCACAGGGAGGTAGCCTTGCTGAAGTGGCAAAGTATGGTCTCAACAGTAAATGCGGCCTCCTGGTAAATTCTTCAAGAGGAATAATTTTTGCAGATAACTCCGAAAACTTCGACAAGACAGCCGGCGAAAAGGCAAAAGAACTTCAATTGGAGATGGAAATATATCTACATCAGCATAACCTGATTTGATTTTATTGTCCTGCAGTCTTTCAGTCCCTAAGTCTCTAAGTCTCTAAGTCTCTAAGTCTCTAAGTCCCTAAGTCTCCCCTTCACCTCTTCACCCATTCTCCCCCTCATTTTTATAAAAGTGCACTTGACACGTATTCCCTTTTTTCATAAATTAGTACTCTCGCTGTTTATTAATTTGTGCTGAAATGAAAGAGGAATTTCTCCATTGGCTGTGGAAATATAGTCTCTACGATCAGGAGAATCTTTTTGATAATGAAAAAAATAAAATATTGGTTCTCGATCCCGGTGAATATAACCGTGATTCAGGCCCTGATTTTTTCAATGCCCGGATTTTGATAGCTGGAACAGTCTGGGCCGGAAATGTCGAGATTCACACAAAGTCATCTCATTTCGATAACCATGGACATCAGAACGATCCGGCATTTAATAATGTAATCCTTCATATTGTCTCAGAGTATGATAAACAAGTTTTTAATGCTAAAGGTGAAGAACTTCTTACAGCTGAGATATCTTTTGACTCATCCATATATGAGAAATATGTATCTCTGGTAAATAATCCATTTATAATTGCATGCCAGGATGATATTAGCAAAATTGATAAGATTCTTGTAAACCACTGGCTCAATTCGCTTGTTATTGAACGATTTCAGGCCAAATCAGATTTGATACTGAAAATATTTTCCCAAACCGGGAATGATTGGGAAGAGACATTTTACCGCATTCTTACACGTTATTTTGGGTTCAGGGTCAATACCGAACCCTTCGAGATGCTTGCTGCAGCTCTTCCATTCAGAATTATCCGTAAACACACCGATAATATATTCCAGATTGAGGCATTGCTATTTGGAACAGCGGGTTTGCTTGAAGTCCGACTTTTTAAAGAGGCTATATCTGATGAATATTACCGTTCGCTGATAAAGGAGTATGCTATTTTATCGGCAAAATACTCACTTCAACCCCTGCATGGATGGTTATGGAAATTTGCAAGACTTAGACCTGCAAACTTTCCGACAATCAGATTATCACAACTTGCTGCAATGCTCTCTGTTGCCGGCGGGCTATTTTCAAGAGTACTTGAAGCAATAGATGTAAATCAAATTAAGGGATTATTTGAAGTTGCTGCATCACACTACTGGGACGATCATTTTGTTTTTGGCAAGAAAAGCAGGAATATTAAAAAGAATACAGGATCACTTGCCGGAGACATTCTGCTGATAAATGCAGTAATACCAATGATTTTTGTTTATGGGCAGAGCAGGGATTGTCAGAATATAAGTGAACGAGCCCTAAGTTTCCTTGAAAATATTGGTCCGGAGGATAATATTATAACTTCAGAATGGAGAGAGGCAGGAATTCTTGCAGAATCTGCGTTTTATTCTCAGGCACTCATCCAGCTTAGAAATGAATACTGCAAAAAGAGAAAATGTCTTAATTGTCGTATTGGCAATAAGATAATCAGCCAGGGGAAAAAGCTTAAAGATAGGGAAGAGCTTCTTTTGGAACCATAATGGAAAGAAGGGGAGAGGGGGAGAATGGGGGAAGGGAAGAGCTAACCGCATACCATGTGCCGTAAACCGCGTACCGTTTTTGACGAACTGTCTGTTTTCTTTGATAAATATCTGAACGATAGTACTTTTTGACGCAACTTTCAATAGCCTGTTCCCGTCTTAATAATGATGGCGATACGATAATTATTTGCACTGATTGGTTCCTGTAAATAAATATATTTTAAGAACTTATTAAAAAAAAAGTAAATTGTTTGATTATTTACATAAAAAAGCCTTATTTTTGCGTTCCAAAATTGGAGACTCAATCTATATATGGATTAATAATATTTTAATTAGAGATATGTATTTAACAACAGAAAAAAAGCAGGAGTTTTTCAAAACCTTTGGAACATCTGAAGTCGATACAGGTACTGCAGAAGGTCAGATAGCGCTATTCTCATACAGGATTAATCATCTTACCGAACATCTTAAGAAGAATAAAAAAGATTTTAGTACCCAGCAGGCGCTTATCAAACTTGTAGGGAAAAGAAGAAGGCTCCTTGACTACCTCAAAATTAAAGATATCGGACGGTATCGTGAAATCATAAAAGCGTTGAAATTACGTAAATAAGAGAAAAAAGGGCAATTCAAAATTGCCTTTTTTCATACTATTAAGATTATTTTGTAGTTTCAATTATCATAAATTATTTGTACAATGTTCAAAATAAAAGAGAAGATTATTGATCTCGGTGACGGGAGAATAATTACCCTTGAAACTGGCAGAATGGCCAGACAGGCAGATGGATCTGTCTTGTTAAAAATGGGGAAAACAATGTTGCTGGCTACCGTAGTTTCAGCACAGGAGGCAAAAGAAGATACAGATTTCATGCCTCTTTCAGTGGAATATAAAGAAAAGTATGCTTCATCGGGACGATTTCCTGGCGGATTCATGAAAAGAGAAGCCAGAGCATCTGATTATGAGATACTCATTTCAAGATTGGTTGACAGAGTCCTCAGACCACTTTTCCCTGATGACTATCATGCTGAAACATTCGTAACAATCAATCTGATTTCGGCCGACATGGATATTATTCCTGATGCTCTTGCTGGTCTTGCCGCATCAGCTGCTCTTGCAGTTTCTGATATACCATTCAACGGACCAATATCTGAGGTACGCGTTGCAAGGATAAATAAAAAATTTATTGTTAACCCAACTGCTTCTCAGCTCGAAGATGCTGACATTGACCTGATGGTCGGTGCAACCTATGATAATATAATGATGGTTGAAGGCGAAATGAAGGAAGTCTCTGAAGAGGAGATGCTCGAAGCACTTAAAATCGCTCACGATGCCATAAAAGTTCATTGCAAGGCAGTAATGGAATTTGCAGTAGAAGTTGGATCAACGGTCAAGCGTATATACAGCCACGAGACCAATGATGAGGACCTGAGGAAAAAAATATGGGATGAAACGTACTCAAAATGTTTCGCGGCAGCTCAGACCTGTACCGCTGATAAACACAAAAGAATTAATACTTTTGAAAGTATAATTACAGATTTCCTTGGACAGTATACTGAGGAAAATCCTGTTAATGAGACACTCGCAAAGAGATACTATCATGACGTATTAAAAGAGGCATCCAGAAGACTTGTGCTTGATAACAATATTCGTCTTGATGGAAGAAAACCTGATGAGATAAGGGAAATAATATGTGAAATAGACACACTTCCTGCAACTCATGGGTCAGCATTATTCACAAGAGGAGAAACCCAGTCTCTTACCACTGTCACCCTTGGTACAAAACTTGATGAGAAGATTATCGATGATGTACTGAACAAAGGAACTGAAAAATTCACACTTCATTATAATTTTCCACCGTTTGCAACAGGTGAGGCCAAGGCTTATCGTGGTGTAGGCAGAAGGGAAATCGGACATGGAAACCTTGCCCATCGTGCTCTTAAAAACATGATGCCATCTGACGATGAAAATCCGTATGCAATAAGGGTTGTATCTGACATTCTTGAATCAAACGGATCCTCTTCAATGGCAACAGTTTGTGCAGGAACACTGGCTCTTATGGATGCAGGCGTTAGACTGAAGAAACCCGTATCGGGAATAGCAATGGGTCTTATTTCGGACAAGGA
Source organism: Bacteroidales bacterium (assembly GCA_003157015.1). Taxonomy (GTDB): domain Bacteria; phylum Bacteroidota; class Bacteroidia; order Bacteroidales; family VadinHA17; genus LD21. Next base: position 3,722 of record PMIJ01000067.1, on the reverse strand, counting down.
AACTAAGAAATATGCTGTTCTTTCCGATATCCTTGGTGATGAAGATCATCTGGGTGATATGGACTTTAAAGTGACCGGAACACGCGACGGGATAACCGCAACCCAGATGGATATCAAAGTTGATGGGCTCTCAGTTGAAATCCTTTCTAAGGCCCTCAATCAGGCCAAAGCCGGAAGATTGCATATACTGGATATTATGAGCCAGACAATTTCTGAACCGCGACCAGATCTTAAGCCTCATGCTCCCAGGATAGAAATGCTTACAATTCCAAAGGAACTGATCGGAGCTTTGATTGGTCCGGGCGGAAAAGTAATTCAGGAGATACAACGTGTTACAGGTGCAACAATAATCGTAGAAGAAGTTGAGGGCCATGGCGATGTTAATATCTTCGGTGAGAATGCTGAGGTAATTAATGCTGCTCTTGACTGGGTGAAGAAAATTGTCACAATTCCGGAAGTCGGACAGATTTATAAAGGGAAAGTCAAAACAATTGTTCAGTTTGGAGCATTTGTTGAAATCCTTCCCAATAAAGATGGCCTTGTTCATATCTCAGAACTCGAATGGAGGAAAGTCAATAAAGTGGAAGATGTTCTGAAAGAAGGGCAGGAGATAGAGGTTAAAATTATTGATATCGATCCCAAGACCGGGAAAATAAAGTTATCAAGAAAGGAACTGCTCCCACGTCCCCCACGGCAGGAGAGTGAGAAAAAAAATCCTGAAGAAAATCAGAATAAATAATATAAGCCGGCTTTTAAAAGCCGGCTTTATTTTTGCTGTTTCACTTCCAATTTTTAAATTTGATTTATAGAAATTTGCATTCAGGGATGAAGATTAAATACAACTATGTAGTTATAGAAGGAAATATCGGTGCTGGAAAAACCACACTGGCTGCCAGGATTGCCGATCAGTTCAATGCACATCTGGTTCTGGAACATTTTGCCGATAATCCCTTCCTTCCAAAATTTTACAGCGATCCTGAGAAATATTCCTTTCCTCTAGAACTCTCTTTTCTGGCAAGCAGATACAAGCAGCTGAAGGAGGAGCTTGTTCCACAGGACCTTTTCAAGTCTTTTTCAATTGCTGATTATTACTTTATGAAATCTCTGGTATTTGCTTCTTCAACGCTTACCGGTGATGAATACAACCTTTACCGCCAGATTTTCTATATTATCTATGGATCTCTTCCAAAGCCCGATATATATGTTTACCTGCATCTTAACACTGAGAGACTTCTGGAGAATATCGAAAGAAGAGGTCGTGAATATGAAAAATCAATAACCAGGGAGTATCTCCGGAAGATAGAGAACAGCTATTTTTCTTTTTTTAAGCAAAACCCGGAGAACAAATATCTTGTATTAGATGTTAATAATCTGGATTTTGTTTCAAATGAAAGTCATTATTCGAAAGTTATAGATGCAATTTTTTTTGATGATTATCCTGTTGGATTAAATAAGGTGATTTTGTAGCTATTTTCTTTATATGAATCATACGTACAGTGAAAATTGCCTTTTTATTATGAATTAAATATGTGAATGGTGTAACATATTCAATAAATTATGTAACAATTTTAATTCCAATAATAATGACCTTTGTTATAGGAATGATCTATTTGAGTTTCAAAAATAATACAAGAGATATTATATTAAATTTGCGATATAGCATTTAAATATTAGAAAATGGGTTTTAAAACATAAATATAAGTTGAGTTGTCAGATGAATTGCCAATACTGTGGGTTTTTAGTATATTATAGTTCGTAATAGCCTGTATAGCTATAAATTATAGAATATATTGGAATCGTTTTGGTGAACCATATTATTTTGTTTAATTTGCTTTAAATGTGACTATTTTGTTGTAAATTTGCGTTTAAGTTGTATATTTTAGTTAATTTTTAAATAAAAACAGTCAAACAAGGTATCTATAAACAAATAACATTTTTAAATTATGAAAAAATTCAGAAGCTATTTTATCCTTATCCTGGCCGCAATTGTTATGACAAGCTGCAGCGGTTTGAATAAGATGAAGAAAAACTCCAACTCAGTTAAGTTCGAAGTCACGCCAAAAGTTCTTGAAACACACGCTGGTGTAGTTGCTGTTACAATTAAGGGTACATTCCCCGCTAAATACTTTGATAAGAAGACAACCGTTACAGCTGCTCCTGTTCTCACATATACCGGTGGCGAAACTGCTTTTGAAAAAGTTCAGGTTCTTCAGGGAGAAAGTGTTCAGGCAAATAATAAGGTAATTACCTCAACCGGAGGCGATTTCACTTATAGCGGTACAATCCCTTACAAGGATGCTATGAAAATATCACAGCTGGTATTAAAAATTAAAGCAGTCAGAGGCAAGAAAAGTCTTGATTTTGACCAGGTTAAACTTGCCGATGGTGTGATTGCGACATCAACACTCGTTGATAAAGATGCCAGAACTATTAAAATGAAGGATAATTATATTCAGATTAATCCTGAAAGTAAGTTGGCCGATATTCATTATCAGATAAATCAGGCTGATATAAATAACAAAGAACTTAAAGCAGAAGACATTGCTCTGCTGAAAGAATATATCAAATCTGTAGGTACTGATTCAACCCGTAAGCTAAAATCTACCGATGTTAGTTCATACGCATCACCGGATGGGAGCATGAAGATTAATGCTCCGTTATCAGAAAATAGAGGAAAAACAGCGGACAAATTCATCAAAAAAGAATTTGCTAAAGTCCCGCTTGCAAAAACCGAAGGTTTTTTCAACGAAAAAACAACTGCGGAAGATTGGGATGGTTTTAAATCAGAGGTAGAAAAATCAAGTATTCAGGATAAAGACCTTATTCTTCGTGTTCTCTCAATGTATTCCGATCCTGAGGTTCGTAATAAAGAGATTAAGAACATGAGCTCTGCTTTTGAAAAACTCAAAACTGATATCCTTCCTAAACTCAGAAGATCTCAGCTGTCTGTAAATGTTGATCTCATTGGTCGTACAGATGATCAGATACTTGCACAGATGAGAAAAGATCCAAAATCACTGGGCCTTGAAGAAATGCTTCACGCTGGGACACTTACAACAGATCTTAACGAACAGCTTAAATTTTATCAGGCTACAGCTGAAAATTTCCCAAAATGTATCCGTGCCAAAAATAACATGGGCTGCACATATTTGGCTCTAGGTAAAACTGATGAAGCAATTGCAGAATTTGAAAAGGCAAAAGCTATTCAGAATAATGACGTAGTTAAAAATAACCTTGGTTTTGGTGCACTGGTTAAAGGTGATGTAGCTAAAGCTGAAGAATATTTCAATTCTATGACAGCAGCAACGCCTGAATCTAAATATGGTCTTGGCGTTATTGCAATTACAAAAGGTGAATATGACAAAGCTGTCAATTCCCTTGGCACAGAGCCCAGCTTCAATCTTGCTCTTGCTCTCTATCTCAAAGGAGATGTTGCAAAGGCAAAATCTACTCTTGACAGTATGAAGGAACTCTGCAAATGCGGAAAACCGTCTTACCTCAAAGCAGTTATCGGAGCTAAGCTCGATGACAAGAATTATCTGCTGAGCAACCTTCGTGAAGCAATCGGGTTTAATGCTGACTGGAAAGCTTATGCAAAGACAGACCTTGAGTTTGCAAAATTCTTCAATGACGATACTTTTAAATCGACTGTTCAGTAAGAATTAATTTATATTAAAAGGGCTGCTTGAGAAAGCGGCCTTTTTTTAGTGCGCCCGGCATGG
>PMIJ01000005.1 GCA_003157015.1 Bacteroidales bacterium | reverse complement strand
TAATTATTAAGGATCAACTATTTAGCTTTTGCCACAAAGCGACACTAAGTTTTTCACGAGGGCTCGCAAAGGTTATAAGACAATAATAAGTTTGCTGTTAAATAGTCTTTTTATTAACATTATTTAACGTACATCCCATTTTTATTAATTGCCTTTAATGAGGTCATATGGATGACCGATCCATGAAAATACCTCTTTATCAGGTTAAGAACCATTGAGCAAAACAGTATTCCAGTGCTTTTTATTCATATGTTTTTTGATTATACTATCCTAAAATAAATTCATTTTTTGTTTTTCTTACCTTTTTTATCATTGTCATTCAAAATCACGAATTTCCCGTTTACAATGCTTAAAAGGATTTGTTGCTGGAAGTCAATTTTTCTTCCAGCTTGTTTACCAGCAGTCCATTTCATATTTGAATGAATAGTCTTAAATAATTTATCCTTAAGTGTACTGTCTGCTGGTTGGAGTGTTCTGTAATTAAAATCTTCCCCTTTACAATTGATAATAAAGAATATCCTAATAATATCGCCATTATTTATATGTTCATTCTTAATATCTACTGAATTATTAATGATTTCTTCAAGTTGACTAAATGAAATATTTGGCAAAGGTGGTTCTTCACAGATTACAAAGGGCCCAGCCTTAGTATCGCAACAAGATTGACCGTACAAATCGTTTCTTGTTGATAAGATAGCGATTGTATTGATTATTATCAAAAGAATGACTATTCGATTATTATTCATTATTCTATTTAATTATCTGTACTTTAAGTGTGGTTGATTTAAATTTACTTTTTCTTACTAACTAAATCATAAGAGTGGTCAATCCATTTAAGTATCTCATTATCAATAATTGTGCCATCTATTATGATAGTATTCCAATGCTTTTTATTAATATGATTATAGTTTATACTATTAATATTTTAATTATTAATACATTATGATAACATCTTGTCCATATATTTATTACACAATGTTTAAAAAAGTTCGAATTCAGATCTTGTTTTACTTTGATGTGTAAATATTTTTAATTAATAACTTAATTTTTTTAAAAATGGAACAAGATGAAAATGGTACAGTTACCAAATTAACTGAGGTGAATTCAGAAACCAGTCTCTCTGAAATCAAAAAAGACGACAAAAAGTTTAACAATGTGACTAATTTATCATCAGTTAAAATTGTTAAACTAGATGACCTAAAGCTTCACTCCTTAAATGAAGCGATCTATTCTTCAAACCACGAAGATCAAATTCATCTCTTAGTTCAAAACATTAAAACTAATGGACTTATTAACAGGATTATTGTTAATAAAAACAATGAGGTTTTATGTGGAAATCTGAGAGTTAAAGCACTAAAAATGCTTAATGTGGAGGAAATTGAAGTCTATGTCAAAGACATTGATGAAACAAATGAATTGGACTTCATTATTTCTTCAAATGTTACACGCGAAAAGTCAAATCAAGAAGTGGCCAATGAGATACATTTCTTATTTGAGAAGTATAGTCCTGGGCAAGGAAACAAAGAAACCGATGGTGAAAACACAATTAAATTAATTTCATCAATAACTGGTTACACTGCCTACAAAATTACTTCGATTCGCAATGTTACCAAAGTCGATAAAAAACTTATAATCGAAGTTGACAACGGTAAATTATCTCTACATGCAGCAGTAAAAAAATGTGATACCATTAAACAGAAAGAAACGGATAAAACATATCAAGAATGGTATTCAAAAACGTATCCTGAAGCAATAATGGAATTAAATCCTCCAGAGGTCAAAAAGGAAGAGATCAAATGTCCGTGTTGTGGTCAAGAAGTTAAGAAAAAAAATGAAAACTTATATTTCATTAAAGTTTTTCAGACAAAACTTTCTTCATTTATTGAAAGTATCAAAAAACCTGCAGAGGCAGCTTAAAGTAAAATTTTAACTAATTTCAAAAAAGAGGAGCAGAGTATCCTCTTTTTTTGTTATTATCATCGGGAACATAAGATTGGAAAGAACCTAACACCTGTAATTCCAATTGGGGTAAGTTCTTTATATCAATATGTATTATCTCACACATCAATTGCTTTTCAATATACTTATTTAAAATATCCTTCAATATATATGTTGTCGCAACTTCATATTTCTTCTCTACAGCAACGCTACATTCAAGTGGAATAAACATAATTCCGCACTTCTTTAATCTCATCCAAAAGTCATGCATAAGTTGAACTTGTCTATAAGCAATAACTAAAGGAACTACTTTATAATATAACTGGCCTCGTTTAAAAGCCGGATGATCACCATCTATAAAAAGTCTTATATCATTTTTGAATATCAAAGGCTTTATATTGAATGTAAAACCATTGAAAAAAACGCCATTTTTAAATATGCCTCGTTTGATATCATATAGATAATTATTTGCCTTTTTAAATAATTTAGCAAAAGAATCTATATGATAAAAACCATAAACTGCATTCCAAAATTCAAAATATGATATTTTATCATACACATTATAATCATCCTTACTTTGAAATAAAGGTTTGATCAATATTTCCTTTTTTGTTGCTTTTTTACCTTTTGATTCTCTTATATTTACAATCTTTTTATTATATTTTGTTTTATTAAAAAAATCACTATAATCATTTTTACCAAAAACTTTCAATAATTGATCTGCCAATAAAACTTCTCTATAATATTTTAAACCTACTTCAACTACATCACCCAGTGAAGTATAGTTTAGGAATGATCTTGGAATTAAATTAAACACATTAATATGTTCTCCCACCCATTCATTATCATCAAAACCAAATTCGTTTATTTTAAAATAGTCTTTAGTTTTAGAGTCACCCCATCTTTCTAATGTCATTCGTTGTTCAGGTGTAATCTCATCAATTTTATCATATGGAATATCAATTTTTATATTTCTATAAGAATGATAGTAATGATTAAAATATTGACCACTAAGATGATGAAGATTTTTATCAATTACATTAGTAAAGTAATCATCATTTAATATAATTTCATATAAACTTCTTAATTTATTAGTAAGAAAATAAAGTTTAGCTTCCATTTTATAACCCTTATTGTTTAAAGTATGAATTTTCCCGTTTTTATCAACTACACTTAATTCAAATTCTTTTTCTTTTTTATTTGGATAATGTCTTATAATATAATCATTTGTTGTTAGATAATTTTGAATATCATATTTACATATTCTATTAAATGGAACAATAAATCTCATTGGAACAAATGATGTTTTATACTTGTTTTGTAAGTGAACATATAAATATCCTATTATACCCAGACAAACCTTCAATTTTATATCAAGTACATCCCGGAAATTTAATATCGAATATTGCTTAAGTTCTAACCTTGACATTTAACAAAGATAACTAAAATACAGTTAGATATCTAATTTGTTACATAATATAGTATTATTAAAAACTTACCCCAAATTCATTAGTTAGTTAAAGATGAGTTTAAGTATAAAAAATATAGTATCCTTCTAAAAATAAAATGAGAATCAGGGTAAATTCAAAAATTACTTTTTTTGAATTCAAAAAAGGTGATAAGTAATAAAATGTCCCAGATTACTAGGACCTTGATAATTAAGAGGAAATTGTAAAAGCAAGGCATCTTTACCACATTCGGCCAGTCAAATTACACTTGTCATATATAACTAAAAAACAGACACATAACTGGAGAAGCCAGGCCCTTGACCATAATAGGACGAAATAAATTGACCATCTCAGACCATAGTTAAGAGCTTATAATTAAATTTAATATAATAATCTCAATTTAACTGACCAAATATGGTCAACTCTTCCGGCTTTTGCACTTTAGGATTTAATTAAAATAATTATTTGTTGATTATATAATGGTTGTAAATTTGAATGGACATTATAATTAAAACTTATAGCCTTAGAATCTATCAATTATTTAAGATTTTAATCTTTATTTTGTCAGATGGATATTTCAGTGATATTGACCC
>PMIJ01000188.1:8312-8547 GCA_003157015.1 Bacteroidales bacterium | reverse complement strand
CCATCCTGCCAATAGAAATTCCTGTAATGTACCCCCTTTGTTTTTATCCACCTGGAAGAACTCTTCTTGATCTCTTCTACAAGATCAGCCGGAGCTATTGTCTTTGGAAGAGTGCATAGCATGTGAATATGGTCGGAGGTGCCACCTATCTGTATTGGGTTTGATTTATAGTTCTTAAGAATTCCGCCCAGATAACAGAACAACTCATTCTCAATGTCTTCCCTTATTAACTTTA
>PMIJ01000188.1:0-8200 GCA_003157015.1 Bacteroidales bacterium | reverse complement strand
AGTATTATGCCCCTGACGGGGCTGGTCAAAAATATCAGAAATTAAAACTACTCCGAAAGATCTGCTCGAAATAAACTTCAATTTTAATAACTATCTCCGTTTACAAAAAAAAAAGTATTCAACGTTATTTCAAGTTCTGTAATTTATAGGTGCAACAAGTATTAAAACAAAAAATTAAGTGTCTTTAAATGTGAAACATATGAAATGTTTTCATCAGTAAATGGATAAGGGCTTTAAAAAAGGATATGATGAAAAAGGCCTTAGGCCTTATATATGTTAACGTCGGGTCAAACCCGACGTAAGAACTACCATAATAATATCAAGCCCCGTAGCGGGCGAAATAAAAACATCAGAGATATCTTTCTTCATCTGGAATCCCATCTGCTTCCAAAAGATATTTGTATTCATCTGTAAATGATACCTTAGGGGATCGAATCCCGAAATTGTCGGGATTCATAGCTTGCGGCGAAGAGCTTCAATGTCAGGGGTAAAGAAAAAAATGAATAAAATTATGTGCATGATTTCCGATATTCATATAGTATAATATGATGAAACAGTCAAAACTTAACCTTAACTTCATTATGTAATTTTATTTTGCCAATTTTAACTAAATTTGCCCGTTTTAGTACCCTGAACAAGGGTACTTTATTTTTGTTTAATGTTTACTTAGATTTAAAATAATGAAAAACAGGAAGACTTTATTGATGATACTCGACGGTTGGGGAATCGGAGACGGGTCAAAAGCTGATGTTATAAGCCAGGTACCTACGCCAAACCTTACATATTATAAAAACAATTATCCAAATTCCAGGCTTCATGCATCCGGGGAGGATGTCGGATTGCCTGATGGTCAGATGGGAAATTCAGAGGTGGGCCATCTTAATATAGGAGCCGGAAGAGTGATTTACCAGGATCTGGTAAAAATAAATAAGGAGTGCAAGACAGGAGATATTAAAAAGAATAAGGTTCTGACCGATGCGTTCTCATATGCCCATGACAAAAACAAACAGATTCATTTTATGGGCTTGCTTTCCGACGGAGGCGTTCACTCCCTCGATAAACATCTTTATTATCTGTGCGATATGACTATGGACTACGGACTAAAAAATGTGTTTATTCACGGGTTTGGCGACGGCAGGGATACGGACCCCAGGAGCGGAATCGGCTATATGAAGAACCTTTTGGATCATCTTAAAAAGTCTAACGGGAAAGTTGCATCATTCATCGGAAGGTTCTATGCGATGGACCGCGATAAGAGATGGGAAAGAATCAAAGAGGCATACGACCTTATTATAAGTGGGATTGGCTCTCCGACCGGGAATATAATTGACGGCATGCAGGAATCATATGATGCCGGGGTCACCGATGAATTCATGAAACCAATAGTTGTTACTGATAATTATGGCACCCCTGTCGGCCTGGTTAAGGAAGGAGATGTAATCGTTTTTTTCAATTTCAGGAATGACAGGGCCAAGGAACTGACCATTGTGCTCACTCAGAAAGATATGCCTGAAAACGGGATGAAGACTATTCCGTTGTACTATTGCTGCATGACTCCTTATGATGCTACTTTCAAAGGACTGCATGTGATTTATCCGAAAGATAATGCTGATAATACTATAGGAGAGGTTCTTGCTGCTGCAGGGAAACATCAGCTCAGAATTGCGGAAACTGAAAAATATGCACATGTTACTTTCTTTTTCTCAGGAGGACGAGAGGAGAAATTCAACAATGAAGACCGTATTATGATTCCTTCCCCTAAAGTTGCAACATACGATCTCCAGCCTGAAATGAGCGCTTATGCAGTAACCGAAGCTATTATTAAAGCTATTGAAACTGAAAAATACGATTTCATCGTATTAAATTTTGCAAATGGTGACATGGTGGGCCATACCGGTGTTTATGAGGCCATCAAGAAAGCAGTTGCTACTGTCGACGAATGTGCAGGTGCCGTAATAAAATCGGCCCGCAAGTTTGGATATGATGTGCTTGTAATTGCTGACCATGGGAACGCCGACAAGGCATTAAATGATGACGGATCGCCAAACACTGCCCATTCTTTGAATCCTGTTCCAAGCATTCTTATAAGCGATGACTATAAAAAAATAAATGAAGGAATACTTGCGGATGTGGCGCCTACATTGCTGAAAATAATGGGTGTTCCAATTCCAAAAGATATGACGGGAAAAGTTTTGGTCTGATCTACCTCACCCCCTTCCGTCCCCCGCTCCCAGGAGAGCGGGGGAGACTTTTATTCATAAATCGAATTTAATTTAGTTTTTAAAGTCCCTCCCTCCTGGGGGATGCAATATATTTCACTGAGGTCATTTATAAAGCGCTGATAATGAATTAAAAATATTTTACGAATATACTAAAAAGTGCTGATTGTAGAATGCTGTTAACTGTAGTAACCCATCAAGCTGTAGAAGTGCCTGAAGTGAAGCCTTTAGCCTGATCTGGTCGCGCCTCATTGCTCTTGTCCTGCTGTTTCTCCCGGCGGGGCTTTGTCTGAATTGATGTGTAGCTATGAGAAAAAAAGTGCATTCAACCAGTCATTATACTATAGCAACTTGACTCATTGACTGCACTGATTAATTTATATAGCTGTCTGTATGTCTGATTGATAATAGGTAATAAAAGGTATTTTCAGATACCAGGGCCTACTTCTCGCAGCATGGTGATGTGCTGTCAGTCTACATATGAAGTGCTTTTCATAGCACCGTCCGTGTCATAGGCTGGCTTTTATTTCTGTCTCGAAGCCAGAAATTTGTCTTGGTGTAGAAATTTGATTGCAAGCAGATAAGCATGTCCAGATGCAGCAGACATTACAAATTTATCATGGGAGCAGGAGCAAATGCAAAAACCGTGACAAACCTATTTATTATATTGACCGTGTTGGGCGTATGTGCATCTTTTATCTTAAGCCTATTGTCAATCCTTAATTATTGTTATACAACTATTTACAAAAATATTTGATATTTTTTTTAAAAAACGCTTGACTCTTCCCCAAGGGTATAGCCTATATTTGTCAAAAAACGAATCAAAATGAATATTAATAAAGTCATTAAAATCACAGGGCTTACAAAAAAGGCCATTTATTATTATGAAAATAAAGGTCTAATCAGCCCTGAATATAACCCTGAGAGCGGTTATAGAATATTCACCAATGATGATGTAAAAATATTATCAGTTATAGCAGCCCTCCGGCATATAGATGTCCCAATTGAGAAAATTAAACTAGCATTATGTGATGAAATTAGTATAAATGAGCTATTTGAAAAGCATTTAATTTATCTTGATAGATCAATTGATTCAATGAAAAATATCAAATTATTAATAACTGATTTTATTCATGATAATAAAGCAACCAACATCCGTGATATCAAAATTGAAAAAATAGTCGATCTAAGAAAATCACTCGAATTGAGTCAAATGGAACGAATTGATTTTATTGCAAAACAATTTCAGAGGATATTCCCTGGTAATTTAGGGAAACTTTATTATTTAGGTTTATATAATTATCTCAATGAGTCTATTGATAGTGACGAAAAGAAAGGTGCATGGTTACACCTTGTTGAAGACATAGACAATCTTGAAATTTATGAAATTCCGAATGAAATTGAGCATTTTCTCAGCTCGGAAAAATTTGAAAATTGGATAAACCAAATACAGTCAAAATTGAATACTTCCTTTAAAGATGTAATTGAATTAACAGAAGATGAAGTTTATGAGAGGGTTTATGAAAATTTAAAAAATCAGAAAAAACTAAATGCTGATGATTTAGAATTTATGGAAAATTTTGTTAAAGTTCAGATGTTCATAAACTCAAACAATGATTTTAAATCATTTTTGGAAAAATCCCAGAAAAATCTTGAAATGCTATGTTCTTCTTATGGAATAATTAAAAACAGACTTTTTTTGATCAAGAAATATGTTGAAGAAAATAAAACGTCTGCAGTAGCCAAAGAAATAAAAAAAATAAAGGGGAAATATTTTAAAAACTAGTCTGTCACATAATGGCATTACGCAGGGAGTCTATCTAATAACCTATATCGATTTTTCATCTAAACCAGATTTAACGATTTCTTCTTACTCTGGCGGTTTGGTCAGTTGCTGTCCGTGTCGAGGTGCCGCGTTTTTGCAAAGTCCCGATAAGTGGATGAGCGTTTGGGGTCACGATGAATTTGTCCAGATGGCGTGGTCCCGATAAACGTGCAGGAGTTGTCATGTCACGATAAAGTTGTCAGGAAGGGTTAGCAAAAACCATGACACCTGTGTGTCGGCTGCCAGCCCCATTGACTTTGTCTCGGCAGCAAGAACAGTCCAGGTGCAACAACATTTGATAAGTTGAAATGAATTTGCTCGCATATACTTTTGGGGCTGATTGAGAAGTAGTCCGGGTTGCAAAAGGCAATTAATTAAACCGACCGAGTTAGGTTTAGGATTATTTTTAAAACTGTCAAGATGTAAGAGAACTCTGTCATCCAGTCTTTAATCTCATCAGCTGGCAGGAAAGGTCTGTAAACCTCTTACCGCAAATTTTGAACTTATCATTTATTTAGGATGGGAGGTTTGCGGGATGTGGTTTACAGTAAAGGGATGGTTGAGTCATTAGTGTAATAATGCTTCAATCATTTCCCTCATTTTGTCTGTTCCTGGAAAACCGGTAAACTTATGTTTCAATTGTCCTGTTTTATCATAAATCAAATAGGTGGGTATTCCACTAAAGCTAAAACTATCCATTAAAAAGTTCCATTCACCTTCAGTAAGGTAGTATTGTTCACCGCCAATACCTTTAATTTTCTCTTCCCATAACGGTTTGGATGATGAACCATCTGTTAAATAGACAAAAACTACACCTTTATCTTTGAGTTCATCTTTAATTGGTTTCATATCTTTATGAGCATTCATGCATGGAATGCACCACGTAGCCCAAAAATCAACGAATACAACAGAGCCCTTGTATTTTGCAATAATTGTATTCATCAGTTTTTCTTTTGTTACGGACGGAGTTTCGTTGACTTTAAGGTCATTGCTTTCTTTAATACTTTTTATGAGTTCATCATTCTTCTTGATCAGTATTCTGGAATAACTTTCTTTATTGTCCTTGAAATAGTTTGAAATGTTTTCTAACTGTTTATTTGTCAGAGGCTCTTTTCTGTCATTCATCTGGAGGGCATAAGCATTTGCTGCAAGCATATCATAGAACAAGCCTGAATTAAAGCCGATCACATCTTTTACCGTGGCATTTACTCCTCTGAGCCATTCGTCTATAGGAATATCTTTGATTTTCGGTATTTTGAATGCTGCAATAGATAAAAATTTCTTCAAAAAGTCTGAATAAGAATAACTGTATAAATATTGTGGATTATTCAGATTAAAATCCCTTAGAAAAGAATAATACGATTTATCGGGTTCTACAGCTGTATAATCAGAATAAGAAGGAGTTTCTTTCTCTAACATTTTAAAACTTTTTTCTGCACTTTCTTTATAGTAGAAAAGTCGACCTTTTAAAAAACGTATATTAAATTCATCTATCAGGTATTTTTTAATCCTTTCAGATAAAGCCAATAAATCTATTGTAGCGTTAATCCTTTCTTTAAGACCTATAGTAAGTTCATGTTCTGCAAACTCTTTAGGGGTCATTTTATAATAATCACCCCATGTAAAATGTTCATCAAATAGTACTATAGTCTTTGGTATATTCATCATATCATCATAGGTAAGATTGAGGCCTCCTTTAGCATCGATCTTAAAATTGCCTTTATCATCAAAAACAATATTTATTTGCAACTCCTTGTCCTGCGCTAAACCAATAAAGGCATAACCAAACTTTTTTGTATCCGTTCCAATGTTGAAGCCAACAATAGCAGTGCTGCATTCTAGAGGGACTTCAAGAGAAAATCGGTTATTTTCATTCAAATTTGTTACATACTTACTTTCTTCACCAGTAACCGGATTCATGACCCCTATTTCAATTGTAACTTTCTTTTCTCCTTCGGAAAGTTTTAAATTGCTAATCCCACCCGATATTTTAGCTATTCCTTCTTTTATCGTAGGTTCCGGTAGCCGGACATTGTTATTCTGATAATTAGAGCAAGAAAAGGACATCATACAATAAGCAATAAACAGAGTTTGCTTGGTAAATGAAGCTAAATTTTTCATAGTTGTATTTTCAAGGAAGGCGATATAAGCCATTTAAACTGGCAGTTAACGATTGTGTAAACTCTATCGTGGATTTTATCTCTGACTTGGCTATGGAGTTTCTCTGTTGCTTGCTTTCATGTAAAGATAGAAATATCATAGTCAAATCACTATTGTTTCAAACGGACTCTTTATTTGGTCTAAACTCTTGGAGGATATGTGGGTCCAGATCTAAGTAATCTTACAGCTTATGTACCCCAACTTGTTGTCGAGATGGGAAAGTCCAGGGAAGGCAGAAAAGCTTGTGTTTGGCAGCTGCAAAGGCTGGCGTGGTGGCAAGCTGCCAAACTCTTGCTTGCGCGTCGGCTGTCCCGGTAATGTGTTGAAAATCTTAAACCTAACGGCCCGGCGGTTTAATTATGTTGCCGGCCGTGTCAGGGTTGGCATGCGTTTTTGCAAAGTCCCGATAGATGGACGAAAGTTTGGTGTCACGATAAAGTTGTCCGGGCTGTCGAAGGCAATTACCCATAACATCTTTGTAAGCGTTTAGTTTTTTAAATTCAATAACTATTAAAAAGTCCGAACAGCACGAACATATGTTTTTCCCTTCAAATTAGGGGATATTATTATTGCGCCATCATCGAAATTGAACTGATAATAACTATCCATAATTTCACTATGCATTTTAGATGAAGACCAATAAACTTTAATTAAAGGGTCAGTTGCGCTATTGCCAAATTTTTCTAAAGCTTTATTAATTTCATTCTTAACATTATAAAGAGTTTTTAACTCATCGATAGTTGGTAATTGCCAATTTGAAAATACTCCAGTACCATAATTTGAATTAGAATAACTGTTGCATAGGTCCACAGCACGATCACGACTATTTACAGCATAATTCTTACTCAATAAGGCTTTTGTATCTGGCTGGCTTTTTATAGGTATAGGATCTTGTTTTAAATCTAATTGGGATGAAACAGGATCTCTAATATCTGACATGCTACATATTAATCCATGTTGTTTAAATTCATCGACCGAGAAAACTACACCTCCTCCAAAAAGTTCTCCCACGTAATGTTTAATTGAATCATATCGCGAATTGTATGGTTTGATCTCCGTGGAAAATCCAGTTGTCACTCCCCTTGTATTTAAGGTCATAATGAGTATGAAGGCGACGGATAATAAACATTTAAGTTGTCTCATTGTCTTTATGGTATTGATTAATAGCCAATATGGCGTGGTTTTTGCAAGTCTCGGTAATAAAGCGCTGCTCCGTCAGTCACATAAGCACTTCATCAACAATCCACTTCATCCTCAATGTTTAAAGGCTTGTGTCTGACTCTTCACAATCGATATTAAAGGTAAACAAAAAATAAGAATGGAGATATAGAATTTAATGAATTTTAGAATAAGGGTCCCGGAGGAATATCATTTATCAACCGGGCCGGTATTTTTATTCGTAATCAAGATTCTGATTAAGCTGCTATGCACTTGGTGTATGGTCATAGCTATGATCGTTGTCATCTGAATTGTTGAAAATAAGATATAATATCCAGATAATAATGCAAATAAATATGATTATCCTCATTTTTCATTGATTTTAAAGTGATAGAAAATTTAAAGTCAGTTGAAAGGCTACCCAAGCTTGTAAGCCTGGGTAACCGGAATTATTACTAAAGACCCGGATTAGAATCAGAAAATGATTCCGATAGGTCAAATTCAGAAAGCTGGATCATGTCCCAGCAATCGTCGCAAGTGTTTACGCTGGAGGATGAAATATATCCTTCCGCAATCAGATCGAGAGTATCTTCACAAGGGCAAAAGTACTCTCCACAGCAACGGCATCTTATATTCATGGCTTGATTTTTAGTTCACGATATTTATTAAAGTTTAGTTCAAGTTTGATGCAGCCGTCCAGCTTTGCCCGGTCCTTAGCATCTCTAATAGCAGCTCTGCGACTATTGTAATAAAAAGTCAAGAGCTCAGGATCAGCAAGTAGCTCACAGCTCAGATCATCCACAGATAAGCAGAGCTGAGCTATCTTAATATTACAGGT
>PMIJ01000095.1 GCA_003157015.1 Bacteroidales bacterium | reverse complement strand
CATTATACTTAACTTAACACTAGAATATAAATTTTGATTCATTACAGTCACAGTCTGACCCATTTCAAAACTACAGGCTAATATTCAGCATTTAATAATTAATACATTCTTAATGCAACCATTATATGTTATTTTGATATGGGATGTTCTTAGATAGAATTTTTAGAACTTTAAAGAATCGTTTTACTATTTTATTTTCAATTAATGTGACTATTAAATATAGATTGTTATGTAATTCTTTAAAATTTGAAAAGGGTAAATTTAAAATTGCTAATTTCAATGCATATTTTTTTGCTTTAAAAAATTGGAACTCTGACATTCTCAGACTAAAATATGCATAGTATCCGGAATGATTTTTTTTTGAAAATTTACTTATTTCATCTCTTTTAATTTTTTTTAAAAAACCGATATATAACAGATTAGCTTCATCTGAACGAATGTTGCCTAGTTTCAATGTATCTTGATCTTTATGAATCCTGTAATATATCAGCAATTCTGCAATATGATGAAATTCAAATTTTTCTGAAATTTTGAACCATAAATCGTAGTCTTGGGTAATTCTAAGTTCCGGGTTAAATAACCCACAGGCTACAAAACAAATCTTAGGAATTAGCAATGTACAACCATTTATAAAGCCACCCTGAATAAAAACGGGTCTGAACATTCCTGGCGCATATTCAGGCAATCTAATATGTTGTATTATAGTAAATTTCTCATCTATATAAGTAAAATCACTATATAAAACTATTTTTTTGTTCGTCTGTTTATTCAAATATTCAATTTGAGTACTAATTTTTTCAGGATAATAGACATCATCATGACTTAGCCAGGAAAAGTATTCTCCTTGCATCTTTTCAATACCAAAATTCAAAGCCGTTGCAGTACCTCCGTTCTCTTTATAATAATATCTGATTTCATTACCATATGATAATGCTATTCTCTGTGTATTTCCATTATCGTTAGATCCATCATTCACTACAATTATTTCAATGTTCTTATATGTTTGAGCCAAAGCACTCTCAATAGCTTCTTTTAGATAATCAGAACCATTATATACTGGAATAACAATAGATACTTTTGGATTAAATGTCATTTAAAATTTGTTTGGTTTATTCCACTAAATATAAATATAGTTGAAAAATAATTTTCTATATTCAAAACTGCCAGGGAGTTACTTATTGTCTTTTATACTTTGCCGTGCCCATTCAATGTATTCTTCTATCCCTCTTTCTAAATCAACATCCGGAATATATCCGATTTTTTGCTTTGCTAATGAAATATCTGCTAAGCTATGCCTTACATCTCCGGGTCTTTCAGGACAGTATTTGATTTTAGTAGAATTATTCCCTTTTGTTATTGTCTCAACCAGATTATTAATTGTTACACTTTTGCCGCTGGCGATATTAAATGCTCCACTAACACCTGATGAGTCTGCAGCTTTAATATTGGCTTGAACTACATCATCTACATGGACAAAGTCTCGGGTTTGTTCCCCATCTCCATAAATATGAAGCGGTTCATTACGAAGCATACGAAATACAAAAATGGGAATAACATTTCCATAAGCATCAAACCGTTGATTTGGTCCGTAAACGTTAAAATATCTTAGACAAACAGCTTCAATGGCGTACAATTTAGCATATGTCAGAGATAGTTTTTCTTCACATAATTTTGTGCATCCATAAGGTGAAATAGGTTCCACAGGGTGATCTTCTTTTATTGGCATAGTTTTTAACTCACCAAAAATACCCGCTGAAGACGAAGTCACAATTTTCCTTACTCCTTCATTTCGCGCTGCTTCCAATATTTGCAATGTACCTAATACATTTATTTCAGCATCGATTAATGGATAATCAATTGATCGTTTGATACCAACAGAAGCTGCCAGATGGAACACTACTTCCACTCCCTTCATAGCCTCCTCAACTGCTGTTTTATCTCTGACATCACCTTCAATGATATGTATAGAAGAAAATGGCTCAAGATTGCTAATATATCCTGACATAAAATTATCTAAGACTGTTACTGAATTTCTATCCTCAATCAAACGCTTAACAAGATTTGACCCAATAAATCCTGCCCCACCAGTAACTAATACTTTTTTATTTCTCATTTATAGCTTTATTGTGCGAATGTCTTAAAAGTAGATCTATTTAGGTTCCCGATCCTTTTCGAATTAATATAAACAAGGAACTACCTTGCTTCAAACAACGAGATAAATTCGTAAATTAATGGTTAATCATAAGAAATAGTTGGGAATTTGCCCTTAAAGAGATTTGAGTCTTAGCATTCCCTTATAACCTTGGAAAAGTATTATTTTGATTTATTTTTTGATTAGTAATATTAAATTTTGTATTAACTCATTATTCTTATCATTTAAAATACTACCGTCTGGTTTCTGATAATAAAACGTAATTTGATGATTTTTTCTAATATAATCAAAACTTGATTCATCTAAATTAAAATGTACATGATGAACATTATTACCTTCTTTTTCTAAATAAGGGACGCTTGCAATGACAATTTTATTTGTTAAACTAAGTAGTTTATTACAGATATCATTCATTCCATAAATACTAGAAATATGTTCCATGGTTTCAAAACTTACAACTACTTCAGCGTTAGAATGGAAACTCCAAAAATCAGAAACTTTATAAAAAATATTACCAGATTTGTGTGTTCTTTTAGCGTAAGTTATAGCCTCTTTTGAAATATCTATCCCGATAATTTTTTGAGCAAATTTTCCTAATATTTCGGTGCCGTAACCAGTTCCACATGCTATATCAATAACTGTATCATTCATAATTTGTCCTGCTGCAAAATTATATCTTGCTAAATGACCTTTGTCTTTCCATTGAGAAAGAGTCGGATCCCATCTTTCTCCATTACCTGTTATTTTCAAATTTCGCCTATCAATAAATGACTTAATTGCGAAATATCTAATTAAGTATTTTATGAGATTTTTAAATCTCCCCACAATAAATTTGGTCTTAAACATCCTTCATATTTTCCATTAAAATCATTCCTTAATTCATAACTATCATGAATCTCAAATTTAAGTAAATTTGATAATTCTATAGAGTTCCTATAACCATATGAAAAAACAATTATTGAAATTTTATAAACACCATTATTAAGTAAATTCGCTGGAATTTCACATGATGATAAATATTCGCCAATCTCAATTACTTTTCCATAAAATGAATCAATTTTGTTATTGATTGAACCAAAGATACACCGCTCTTCATTATCATATATTACTAAAGTAAATCCACATCCTTGAGTTTTTTCAAGTATTTCATATTTAATAGCTACAAAAAAAGTAGTATTAGTAAATAAATTAGAAATATTATCTCGTTTCTCATTTATTATCTTTACTTGTTTTATCCTTACATTTTGGATTTGTGGAAAATTATCAAACCAATTCCTTTTATAAGTGGTCTGAGAATTTTCAGAAAGATAACTACCTAAAACTGTTTCAGTATCTGAATTTAGTATTATACTTCCATTATTGAGAAGAATAGAAGTTTTACAGAGCTTCCTGATCATTCCCATATTATGGCTTACGAATAGAACCGTTCTGCCTTCGTTGAGACTTACATCTTGCATTTTACCTATAGCTTTTTTCTGGAATTCAACATCTCCAACAGCTAATACTTCGTCTACAATCAGAATTTCTGGCTCTAAATGGGCAGCCACGGCAAAAGCTAACCGAACAAACATGCCACTGGAATATCGTTTAACAGGGGTGTCAATATATTTATTTACACCTGCAAAGTCAACAATCTCGTCGAACTTGCTGTGTATTTCGGGTTTGGTCATCCCCAAAATTGCTCCATTCAGAAAAATATTTTCACGCCCTGTAAGCTCCGGATGAAACCCGGTACCAACTTCCAATAAACTCGCAATGCGTCCTTTTACTTTTATATTCCCAGTTGTAGGAGCAGTTACCCTTGATAATAACTTTAATAAGGTTGACTTACCTGCTCCGTTTTTGCCAATGATTCCAAGTATCTCACCCTGTCTTACCTCGAAATTAATATCTCTTAGCGCCCAAACAAACTCTTCGGGGCGTTCGTTGGCTGTACGTTTTCCTGCAGACAAAATATTTTCCTGACCAATCATTAATGTTGGATCTGGTAGTCCCCGCAGGTTGTACCACCAACGTTGGAGATCACCTTTTAGAGTGTTGGTTCCTATTAAGCCTAGTCGGTATTGTTTAGAGATGTTCTCGACTTTAATGACTGTAGACATTGTTAAGGTTGAGGTTGAGGTTAAAGAAAAAGATAAAAGACAAAAGTCACAAGACAAAAGGAAGGTTGAAGATAATGGTTTAGCGATTCTACTCCTGGATTATTCTTTTATCTTTTTACTTTTATCTTTTGTCTTTAAAGTCCCTTTAGACCGTGTCCATAAAGTTCTGTTCCGTCCTGTTAAACAGAATTACACCGATAAACAAGAGGATAATTGTAAATACAACACTATACAATAATCGTCCGGGATTAAATTCGCCGGCACCAATTAAACCGAACTTAAATGCCTCTACAAGAGGTGCTACCGGGTTTATAAAAACGAATATTCTATACTTTTCGGGAACTGCTGATGAGGGATAAATTACTGGTGTTATGTACATCCAAAGCTGAACACCAAAACCCAGGAAATTGGTTAAATCCCTATATTTAGTAGTCATCGCGGAAAAAATTATTCCAAATCCCAATCCCAAAAGAGCAAGGTTTATTATAAGCAGTGGAATATAAAACAGGTGACTATTTATTTGAATATTATAACCTGAAAGGCTATAATAAATCATAAAACTGGAAAGCAGCAATATTTGTATACCAAGTTGCACCATTGACGAGATAATAACTGAAATTGGAGAAACAAGTCGCGGGAAATAGACTTTGCCAAAAATTCCGGCATTGCTTAAAAAGGTAGATGATGTGCCATTTAAGCAGGATGCAAAATAACTCCAGGCAACAATGCCCGAGAGATAAAACAATTGTGGAGGGATTCCCTCGGTTGGTATCTTAGCAATTCCTGCAAAAACAAGGGTGTACATTAATGTACTGATTAGCGGATTGAGAATAAACCAGAATGGTCCCAGGATAGTCTGTTTGTATTTTGCTACAAAATCACGACGCACAAATAACATCACAAGATCGCGATAATTCCAGATCTCTTTCAGATTAATATCCAGCAGGTGGCGTTTGGGACGGATTACCAGGTCCCATAAAGTAGACTTTTCTTTAATCCCGGTAGAGACTGAAGGCCCATTTCTATTTGATTTTAACATTTTAATCTTAAAAATCATGTCAGGGAAAAAAACTCAACTTATAAGTTTATTCGATTCCCTGAATTAATCCTTTTATTTTTTGTTGAAAATGTTTTCTCTAGTACTAAAAGTTTTTTCTTACGTTTTTTTAAAAACACTGCGGGTACTCCACAATAAATACCAAATGAATTTAAATCAGATTTTACGAGAGAATGGGATCCTACGGCCACCCCTTCACCTATAGTGACCCCTGGCAAAATAGTTGTATGAGATCCAATTATAGTATGCTTTTTAATTAGTACCGCAGCCATATGAACCTTTTTATAAATTGTGTCAATCATTGAATTTGTCATTGAACCGCCGGAATAATCATCATTACTGGAATAAATACATGAATGTGCTCCGATAGCTGTAAAATCTTCCAGTAATATACTTTCACCGCCTGCAATAACTACATACGCAGTTATATGTACATAATTTCCTATTGTAATACCATTATTTGAAGCAGAAAGAATACAAAAATCATCCACTCTTACATTATTTCCTATCGAAATAAACTCCGGGTTGTAAATCGAAATTTTTTTTGAGATATTTACATTAATCCCAATGCTTTTAAACCCGATATTTCTGAGTTCTGCAGCAGACATGAATGAGCTTACCATAGAAGAAGATATTAAAAATTATATATTATCAAGGATTAAGCGACAAACATTATTTATATCATCTTTATTTACATAAACAGAATTGGGCAGGCATAAGATTCTTTCGGAAATACTTTTGCTGATCAGACAACTTTGCTTATGGTTATTAAAAATAGATTCAAGACTTGGATAAAAATATTCTCTTGGAAATATATTGTTGGATTCAAGTACTTGCTTAATTTTCTTTTTTAAAAGCTTACTTTCAAAAATAACAGGGACATAAAGATAGTTTATCTCACCAGACAATTTCTGAAAAGAAATTCTATTGGACACATTTAATAATAAGTGGTAATGTTCGAAATTTTCTTTAAGAATACTTTTATTGGCTTCAAAATGTTTTATACTTAAGATCCCCATCGCAGCAGCAAATTCTGACATTTTTGCATTGGTTCCATAAATCTGTTTAAATTGACGATTATTATCCATACCAAAATATGATAATTTTTTTATTCTTTCATTAATGGTTTTCCCAGATGTATATAATGCTGCACCCTCAATTGTGTGAATAATTTTTGTTGAGTGAAAGCTCACCATGCTAACATCGCCGAATTCTGTAACATATCTATTTTTGTATGTGCTCCCAAATGCATGTGCTGCATCATAGATAATTTTTATGTTATGTTTTTTGGAAACAAGGGCAATTTGTTCAACGTCACACGGATTTCCATAAACATGAACCGCTAAAATGCCAACTGTTTTTTTTGTTATTCTCTTTTCAATTTCAAGAGGGTCAATATTTAAAGTTTGAGGATCTATGTCTGCATATACAGGTTTACATCCTTCCCAAACTAGTGAACCGGAACTTGCAAAATGGCTGAAGGGAGTAGTGATTATCTCTCCCTGAAGTTCAAGTGCTCGTATTGCAAGTTGCAAAGCAATTGCCCCGTTAACAAGAGGGATAATATATTTGCTATTTGAATAACCCTTCAATAATTCCTGGAATCTTTTATATAATTCCCCTTCATTAGTTAGAATATGATTATCCCATATTAAACTTAGCAATTCTAAATATTCTTCCTTAGGAGGAAGGTAACTTTTAGTAATGAATAATTGTGGTTTCATAAGATAAAAAATGCAAGGAATTAATAAAAGAATAATTCGTTCTGGAGTCTTTATTAGAGTAAGATGTGGTTGGTATAAATTTATTCTTCAGTATAATATCCTTTGGTTTTATCTGAATACCCATATTTGCCGTAATATCCTTTCCCATAATAGTTATAACCATATGAATAACCATATCCAAGTGAATAGCCGTATCTCATACCATATCCATAATAGCCTGAGAGATTGATATCATTTATTATAATAGCCATGTTTTTGAGTTTTCCCTGTCTGTAAAGCTGTTCTACTAACTCCAGGGTATTTTGGGACGTATATCTTTGCCTGACAATAAAGAGGTAAATATCTACATATGGAGTTAATAGTAAGGTATCCGTAACTATTGCTACGGGAGGCGTATCAATAATAATATAGTCAAATTCATTTTTTGCATTCTCCATGAATTTCCTCATGAGATCAGTATCAATAAGTTCTGCAGGATTAGGTGGGATCGGACCTGAAGGTGCGTAATAAAGATTTTTTATCTGCGTTTGCCTGATAATATCTTCATAATTGCAGTTACCGCTGAGATAAGAGCTCATGCCAGGACTATCGTCAAATTTAAAAACTTTATTGATTCGTGGCTTTCTTAGATCCAGCCCTATCAAAAGAACCCTTTTACCCAGCATTGCAGTGATGGCTGCAAGATTGATAGAAATGAAAGTTTTACCCTCTGAACTTATTGTAGATGAGACAGCTATTACAGGTTTCTCATTTTCACTGATAAAATATTTTAGCGATGTACGGATCGCCCTGAAAGATTCAGCAAGCGACGATCCGGGCTTTTCAACAACTGGCATTTCACTCTTCCCGTCATTATGGCTGATGAAACCTATTACCGGCACTTTTGTCTTCATTTCAACATCCCGTTTATCTATTACCTTATTATTGAAAAAGTCAATTAAAGAAATTAATACCATCGGAAACACTAATCCAAGAATGATTGAGATGACATTGTTTCTTCTTTGCCTGGGCTTAACAAGACTTGAATTTAACGTTGAAGCATAATCAATGATCCGGTTATCGGATACAATGGAGGCCCGTGCTATGCCTGTTTCAGCCCGCTTTTCAAGCAGGTAAGTATAAACAGTGTTGTTTATATCGAACTTTCTCTGGACCTGGATAAACTTTATTTCCCTGGAGGGCAAAATCTTTATTTCAACATCAACGGAGTCAACTTTTTTTTCAATTTCACCGATTGAACTTTTGATACTTCCAATATTATTCAAGACATTCTCCTTTAATGATTCACGTAATTCTATCTCCTGTTTATTAATAAATCCTATATTGGCTTGATCGTTTTCAAAATTGAAACCGAGTTTTTCTCTTTCTTTCTGAATTAGAGAAAGTTCATTTACAAGTCTTATAAGCACCTGATCGGTTATTCCCATTAGTGATGGAGAAATAATTGTTTCACTTACATTCTTTAAATTCAGATAATCCAAAAGATAATTGTAATAGTTAAGCTGCAAGTCAAAAGTAGATTTTTCACTCTCAAGGGTTTGAAGCTTATTCTGAACAAGGGACCCCTCCCTGCTCATATCAAAAAAACTGTTATTCTTCTTGAATGTCTCTATTGCTTTCTCTGCTCTTTTCAATGAATCAGAAATTACTTTTAGCTGATCGTCAATAAACTCAATTGTTTTAGTTGCAGTCTTGCTTTTGTAATCCCTTCCATAATCAACATAAATCTCCATGAGTTTATTAAGGTAATCAACTGCCTGCTCCGGGACAACCCCGGTCACCGATAAATAGACCAGGGATGCATCCTTTTCTATGGGGCCTACAGAAAGGCTACCTCTGTATTCGTTGGCAAGTATTTCAGGATTTGTAAAACTGAAATAATAATCTTCTGAGCTATTGTAACCTAATAACTTGCGTCCCGGAAATCGCGGCTCAATTTTAAAATTAAATCCTTGTTCAATAAATTTTTCGCCAAATCTATAAGAATTATTAATAGAAGGATTCCCATTGATATCGATCCTATAGGTAGAATCTGACAATATTTTGATCCCTACCTTACCATATGGTTGTTGCCATAGAGAATCATAAATAACTTTGAATGGACAAGATTTATACATCTCAGTTTCAACTATTCCCCGTCTGCCAACACCTCTGTAATCGACCTGGAAATCTTTTAGTTGTTTCATAACCTTAAAGTTGAGCATAAATGATCTGAGGATACCCATTTCATTCTTCAGGTTTTGCTGGCTTTTGAAAATATCCCCCCCTGGGATAACATTTCCTACAATGTTATTTCCTCCTATTAGCTGATCATCTTTTATAAGCAGAGTTGACGATACAGTATATATTTTTTCCGAATATCTGTTTATTGCATAAGCAATTGTCATGGCAATAAATAAAGTTACTGTAAACCAGTACCAGTTGCTTATAAACAAAGAGATGTAGCGTTTGATATCTAGATTGTCGTCTTCGGGAAAATTGAAGTTACCGGGGGTCAGGTTTGGGTCCATGGGATGAATTGTTATGACGTTAGGGTGTTATGAGGTTATGACATTATGGGGTAGGGATTTGAAGTATTTTGTCAGAGCGCTAAGTTTGTTAGAGACTTTTTCTATCTGATTTCTAATTTCGTTGTATTGATCTTCATTAATGTACCTAAGATCAAGGGAAGCAATAGTTTGATTCAATAATTCCATAAGACTTGAATATGCTATTGTCATGAAATTTGATTTATCTTTACCAGTAGCCCTGTAAGAACCTTCGACAATATTTGAAGAAACTGAAATTACTGATCTTCTCATTTGATTAGTAATGCCAAATTTTTCATCATCTGGAAAAGTCCTGGTAATACTATAAACCATTATCGTTAATTCCCTGGCATCATTCCAAACCTCTAATTTTTCAAAAGAATATTTCATTTCAAATGTTATGACGTTGTGACGTTATGAAGTTATGATGTTATGATGTTATGACGTTGTGGCGTTATGATGTTATGACGTTGTGGCGTTATGATGTTATGACGTTGGTTTGTCGTGGTAATATGGAGTTGGATCGTTTTCCCAGCATAACAATATAACATCATACTGTCTTTTCAGTCGACATAACGCCATAACACAATAACGACATAACAATTTCTTAACTTATTTCAAATAATTAATGAGTAACAGCGTCATTGTAATTGTCGCTGTGAAAGTTGATATTACAAACGAAATAGTAGGCAGGTTCAGGTTAAAGATCTTCTGTTTCAATGGTTCCACTATTACGACGTCATTTGGCAGAAGAAAATAGGCTTCCGAAGTGATTAATTTCTTATCCTGTAAATTAATTCTGAATGTTTTGGTTCCTTTATCCATTGGACGAACAACCAATACCCTGTTGCGATTGCCATAATCGCCAACGCCGCCAGCGCGTCCTATAGCCTCAAGAACAGTAAGATAATTATTATAGTTGATATATGCTCCAGGGGCTTTGACTTCACCAATAACAGTAAATTTAAAACTGAGTAATCTGCATTCAACTGTTGAGTTTTTAAACACTTTCCCGGCCAATTCCTGAAGCACATTCCTTGTTTCTTCGAGGGTCAATCCGCTAACCTTAATCTGTCCAATTGTTTCGAGGGTAATGTATCCTTCAGGATTGACATTATAACCAAAAAGAGCACCACCCGCATCGCTCTGTGATATATTGATGCCATTACTAATGCCAGATGATAAGAAATCTTTTATTGAGCCATCCGGCGTCATAGCTTTAATAGTTATATAAAGGATATCACGTGGTTGAATTTTGTAATCGGGGATAGTCATTGTGAAATTCTCTTCACCATTGACTTCAGGTAAGTTATTTAAGTAAGCGAGCTTTTTCTGACTGGTACAAGAAGCGGCCAGAAGTATTGCAGTGGATAGTATGAGGGGGAGGTGTTTCATTTTTGTAGGTTTAAGATAAAAGACAAAAGTCACAAGATAAAAGTAAACAATCATGAT